>NZ_JBFPNH010000014.1:0-182332 GCF_040815545.1 Streptomyces sp. LMG1-1-1.1
GTCCCGGAGCCGTGGCCGTCGCCGTGGCCCCGCAGCCGCCCGCCGGCGCGAGGGGCGGGGACAGCGCCGGGCGGCGCGAGGGCGACCGGCTGCGGTTCGTCGGCGCCGCGACCCGGCGCATCGCGCGCGGCATCGACCTGGACGAGATCGTGCTCGGTCTGTGCCGGGCCAGCGTGCCGACCTTCTCGGACGAGATCCTGGTCTACCTCCGCGATCCGCTGCCGGTGGGCGACGAGCGGCCGGTGGCGCCGTTCGTGCTGCGGCTGCGCCGCACGGACCGGCTCCGGTTAAGCGATCTGGAGGGCGAGGAGCTGGTCCTCGTACCCGACCCGGATCCGACCCCCGCGGCCGAACTCTGCGAGGTGCGGTCCGGCGGTGCGCTGGCCGAGGTGCTGCGCGGGGTGCGTCCGGTCTTCGGCGACTCCGCGGCCGCGAAGGCCGCGCTGGGCGAACTGCTCGGTCCCGAACATCCGCTGCCCGGCGGGCTGCGGGCGGTCCTCGCGCCGCTGCGCGGCCGGCGCCGGGTGATCGGCGCGGCCGTGTTCCTGCGCCGCCCGGAGCGGGCCGGCTTCGAGCCGAACGACCTGCTCGTCGCGGCGCAGCTGGCCACGCACACCGCGCTCGGCATCGACAAGGCCGTGCTCTACGGCCGTGAGGCGTACATCGCGGACGAGCTCCAGCGGACGATGCTGCCGGACTCGCTGCCGCAGCCGACCGGCGTGAAGCTGGCCTCCCGCTACCTGCCGGCCGCCGAGACGGCCCGGGTGGGCGGCGACTGGTACGACGCGATCCCGCTGCCCGGCAGCAGGGTCGCCCTGGTCGTCGGCGACGTCATGGGCCACTCCATGACCTCGGCGGCGATCATGGGCCAGCTGCGCACCACCGCGCAGACCCTGGCCGGTCTCGACCTGCCGCCGCAGGAGGTCCTGCACCACCTGGACGAGCAGGCGCAGCGGCTCGGCCAGGACCGGATGGCGACCTGCATGTACGCGGTGTACGACCCGGTCTCGCACCGGATCACCGTCGCCAACGCGGGTCATCCGCCGCCGATACTGCTCCACCTGGGCGGGCGCGCCGAGGTGCTGCGGGTGCCGCCCGGCGCCCCGATCGGGGTGGGCGGGGTCGACTTCGAGGCGGTGGAGCTGGACGCCCCGGCGGGCGCCACGCTGCTCCTGTACACGGACGGTCTGGTCGAGTCCCGGCTGCGGGACGTGTGGACCGGGATCGAGCAGCTGCGGGAGCGCCTGGCGGCGACGGCGCAGCTGACCGGCCCCGATCACTCGCCGCCCCTGGAGGCGCTCTGCGACGACGTCCTCGACATGCTGGGTCCGGGCGACCGGGACGACGACATCGCGCTGCTCGCGGCCCGTTTCGACGGGATCGCGCCGAGCGACGTGGCGTACTGGTTCCTGGAGCCGGAGGACGCGGCCCCGGGGCGGGCCCGGCGGCTCGCCCGGCGGGCGCTGGCCCGCTGGGACCTGGAGGAGCTGACGGACTCGGTCGAGCTTCTGATCAGCGAGGTCGTGACGAACGCCGTGCGGTACGCGGAGCGGCCGGTGACGCTGCGGCTGCTCCGTACGGACGTGCTGCGCTGCGAGGTCGGCGACGACTCCCCGCAGCTGCCCCGGCAGCGGCGGGCGCGGGACACGGACGAGGGCGGGCGCGGTCTCTTCCTGGTGAACCGGCTGGCCCGGCGGTGGGGGGCGACCCGGCTCTCGGGCGGCAAGGTCGTCTGGTTCGAGCTGGCCACCCGGAACTGAGCCCCGCGAGGCCCGTACGACGACGAAGGCCGGACCCCCGAGGGGGTCCGGCCTTCCGCGTGCGGCGGTGGGCTACTGGCCCGGGCGGTTGCCGTCGCTGCCCGGTCCGGCGGGGTCGATGCCGACGTCCGGCGGCTCGATCGACGGCGGCGGGGACGGCTCCTCGGTCGTCGGCTGCTGGGTGGGCTGCGTCGGCGCGGTGACGGGAGGCCGGGTGGGCTCGGTCGGCGGGGCCGTCGTGGTCGGCGGGGCCGTCGGGTCCGGGGACTCGGTGGTCGGCTCGTCGGTGGGCTCGTCCTCCGGGGCCTCGGTGGTCTCGGTGGGGTCCGGCAGCGTGCCGTCCGAGTCCGAGCCGTCGGTCTCCAGGTCGAAGGAGGCGTCCGAGCCGCCGTCGAGGGCGCGCGCGGTGTAGTCGCCCCAGATCTGGGCGGGCGTGCGGCCGCCGTTGGCGCGGCCCGGGTTGATGGTGTCGGTGAGGGTGACCTGGTTGCCCTTGGCGTCCTCGCCGAAGAGGCCGACGGCGGTGACGAGTTCGGGGGTGTAGCCGACGAACCACGCGGACCGGTTGTTCTCGGAGGTGCCGGTCTTGCCGGCGGCCTCGTAGTCGCCGGCGGCGCGGGTGCCGGAGCCGCTCTGGACGACGCCCGTCATGGCCTTGGTGGCGGTGTCGGCGGCCTCGCGGGTGATGACCTGGTCGCCGATGCCCTTCAGCGCGTCGACCGTGCGGTCCCGGTGGGTGGCCGCCTTCACCAGGGTCGGGGTGACCTTCCTGCCGTGGTTGTCGAGCGTGGCGTAGACGCCGGCCATGTCCATGGTCGAGGCGCCCATGGTGCCGAGGGAGATGGCGGGGCTCTCGGGGAAGTCCGCGCCGTCCTTCATGCCGAGGGCGAGGGCCGTCCGCTTGGCCTTGGCCGGGGAGACGTCGACGATCATCTGGGCGTAGACCGAGTTGATCGAGCTGTTGGTGGCCTTCTGGACGGTGACGGGGCCGTAGTCGTCGTCGTCCTCGTTCTCCGGGGCGAAGGGGATGTCGCTGCCGACGACCGGGCGGCGGCTGTTGCCGTCGTAGACCGTGCCGAGGCCGATCCGGCGTCCGTCCTGGGTGACCGAGTGGTTGTCGATGGCGGAGGCGAGGACGAGCGGCTTGAAGGTGGAGGCGGGCTGGTAGTCGCGGCGGGTCGCGTTGGACATCCAGTGCTCGGTGGCGCCGACGCCGCCGTACATCGCGACGACCGCGCCGGTCTTGGGGTCGACGGAGGTGGCGCCGGCCTGGACGGTGGCCTGCTTCTTGTCGCCCTTGCGGTCGAGCTTGGACTCCAACTGCTTGTCGACGGCCTTGACGAGGTCCTTCTGCTTCTTCTCGTCGATGTTGAGGGTGATCGTCCAGCCGCCGGCCTTGATGTCCTCCTCGCTGACGCCCTGGCGCATCAGCTCCTGGTTGGCGGCCTCGACGATGTAGCCGGTCTGGCCCTCCATGCCGGGGGCCGGCTTGGGCTTCTGCGGCACGGGGAACTTCATCCCGGCGCGCTCGGTGGAGGAGAGCCAGCCCTCGCCGACCATGTTGTCCAGGACGTAGTTCCAGCGCTCCTCGACGAGCTTGCGGCCGGTGGCGCTCGCGGAGTTCCAGTCGTACTGGTTGGGCGCCTGGAGCAGCGAGGCGAGGTAGGCGCCCTGGGCGGTGGTGAGCTGGGTGGCGTCGACGCCGTAGTACGAGCGGGCGGCGGCCTGGATGCCGTAGGCGCTGCGTCCGTAGTAGCTGGTGTTCATGTACCCGGCGAGGATGTCGCTCTTGCTCATCTCGTCGTCGACCTTGATGGCGATGACCATTTCCTTGAGCTTGCGGGTCGCCGTCTGGTCCTGGCTCAGGAAGTAGTTCTTGACGTACTGCTGGGTGATCGTCGAGCCGCCCTGCTTGCCCTTGCCGGTGAGGGTGGACCAGGCGGCGCGGGTGGTGCCCTTGATGTCGACGCCGTTGTCCCGGTAGAAGGACTTGTTCTCGGCGGCGACGAACGCCTTCTGGACCTGCGCGGGGATCTTCTCCAGGCCGACGATCTCGCGGTTGATCTCGCCGGTGCGGGCGAGGATCTTGCCGTCGGAGTACTTGTAGATGTTGCTCTGCATGGTCGCTTCGGCGTTGGCCGAGGGGACGGGGACCATGAGGTAGACGACGTACAGGGCGCCCATGGCGAGCAGGCAGCACACGAAGAAGGTGCCCAGGAGCTTCTTCCAGGCGAAGAAACGGCGTATGCCGCGCTTCTTCACCTTGCTCTTGTCGGGTCGGCCCATGGGTCCTGTCGCTCCGCTCGTCGTGTTTCTCGGCGCCTCGGCGCTCTGGTCGTCCACGCCGGATCAGCTCAGCAAGCTAACACCGACGAGGCGGACAAAGGACAACCGATCACGTCTTTTCATGACGTGAGAATCAGCACCTGTCCCCAGGGGAACCGACGCTCGTACGAGCGGGATGGTTGCCCCTTCCGTCCACACCAAAAGCGGAGGAACTACCTCCGGGTGACAGGCCGGCCGGCTATACATCGTGCGTATACACCCCGTGTACAGTGACGCCCATGTCCATCGGTCACACCCTCCTGGGACTCCTGGAGTCCGGCCCGCGCCACGGCTACGACCTCAAGCGCGCCTTCGACGAGAAGTTCGGCCACGACCGGCCGCTCCACTACGGCCAGGTCTACTCGACCATGTCCAGGCTCCTGAAGAACGGCCTCGTCGTCGTCGACGGCATCGAGGCGGGCGGCGGCCCCGAGCGGAAGCGGTACGCGATCACCGACGCCGGCATCACCGATGTCGCCCAGTGGCTCGCCACCCCCGAGAAGCCGGAGCCGTACCTCCAGTCGACGCTCTACACCAAGGTCGTCCTGGCCCTCCTCACCGGCCGCGGGGCCGCGGGACTCCTCGACTCCCAGCGGGCCGAGCACCTGCGGCTGATGCGCGAGCTCACCCGCCGCAAGAAGGACGGCGACCTCGCCGACCAGCTGATCTGCGACCACGCCCTCTTCCACCTGGAAGCGGACCTGCGCTGGCTGGAACTGACCGCCGCCCGCCTCGACCGGCTCGCCGAGGAGATCCGCCGATGACCGCCCTCCCCCTGCTCCGCGCCACCGGCCTCGCCAAGGCCTACGGCCCCACCCCCGCGCTCGCGGGCGCCGACTTCTCCCTCCGGGCCGGCGAGGTCGTCGCCGTCATGGGCCCCTCGGGATCCGGCAAGTCCACGCTCCTGCACTGCCTGGCCGGCATCGTGCGCCCCGACGCGGGCACCATCACCTACGACGGGCGTGAACTCACCGCCCTCACCGACACCGCGCGCAGCTCCCTGCGCCGTACCGACTTCGGGTTCGTCTTCCAGTTCGGCCAGCTCGTCCCCGAGCTGACCTGCGTCGAGAACGTCGCCCTCCCGCTCCGCCTCAACGGGGAGAAGCGCAGGAGCGCCGAGGGCAGGGCCTCCGAATGGCTGGCCCGCCTGGAGGTCGACGACACCGCCGCCAAGCGCCCCGGCGAGATATCCGGCGGCCAGGGCCAGCGCGTCGCCGTCGCCCGCGCGCTCGTCAGCGCACCGCGGGTGATCTTCGCCGACGAACCGACCGGCGCCCTCGACTCCCTCAACGGCGAGCGGGTCATGCGACTGCTCACCGACGCCTCGCGGGACACCGGCGCCGCCGTCGTCCTCGTCACCCACGAGGCCCGGGTCGCCGCCTACTCCGACCGCGAGATCGTCGTACGGGACGGATCCGTCCGGGACGCGGAGTGGGCGGCATGACGCTCCGCACCTGGACCCGCGACCTGACGCTCGGCGCGCGGTTCGCGGTCACCGGCGGCCGCTCCGGCCTGCTCCGCACCCTGCTGACCGCGACCGGCGTCGGCTTCGGCGTGGCCCTCCTGCTGCTCGCCGCCTCCTTCCCGAACATGCTCTTCCAGCGGGAGGTGCGGGAGTCGGTCCGCGCCGTCGACGGCAGCGAGCAGGTCACCTCCCCCCGGTCCGACAGCTTTCTCCACCTCACGCGGAACACCGCCTACCGGGACGACGTCGTCAGCGGCCTGCTGCTGCGCCCCGAGGGTGACGCGCCCCCGGTCCCGCCGGGCGCGGCCGCGTTCCCCGGGCTCGGCGAGATGCTGGTCTCCCCCGCGCTCCGCGACCTGCTCGACTCCCCCGAGGGCGCCCTCCTCAAGGAGCGGCTCCCCTACGAGGTGACCGGGACGATCGGGCAGGACGGGCTCATCGGACCTGCCGAGCTCCGGTACGTCGCCCACGTCGGCTTCCTCGACGCCGACAACCTCGACGGACGCGGCACCCGCTACGGCTGGTCGGTGCCCGAGGAACCGATGAACGCGTTCCTCGTCCTCCTCGTCGTCGTCGCCTGCGTCGTCCTGCTCCTCCCGGTGCTCGTCTTCATCGCGACCGCCGTCCGCTTCGGCGGCGAGCAGCGCGACCGGCGCCTGGCCGCGCTGCGGCTCGTCGGCGCCGACACCGCCATGACCCGGCGGATCGCGGCCGGCGAATCCCTCGCGGGCGCGCTGCTCGGCCTCCTGGTGGGCGTCGGACTGTTCGCGGTGGCACGGCAGTTCGCCGGGGCCTTCACGATCTGGGACGTCAACGCCTACCCCTCCGACGTCGTGCCGATGACCGCGCTCGCCGCGCTCGCCCTCGCCACCGTCCCGGTCGCCTCGGTCGTGGTCACCCTCTTCGCGCTGCGCGGGGTGGCGATCGAGCCGCTCGGAGTCGTCCGGACCTCGCTGCCGCGCCGGCGCCGGCTCTGGTGGCGGCTGCTGATCCTCGTGGCGGGCCTCGGCCTGCTCGTCCCGGTCATCGGCGACATCCAGGTGACCGACACCAGCATCGACACCCTCGGGGTCGCGGCCGGCACCACCCTCGCCCTGATCGGCCTCACCACGCTCCTGCCGTGGCTCGTCGAGTCCGTGGTGAAGCGGCTCCACTCCGGTCCTGTGGCCTGGCAGCTCGCCGTCCGCAGGCTCCAGTTGAGCAGCGGCACGGCGGCCCGCGCGGTCAGCGGCATCGTCGTCGCGGCGACCGGGGCCATCGCGCTCCAGATGCTCTTCCAGGCGATGGAGACCGACTTCACGCACACCACGGGCGACGACTCGTCCCGCGCCCAGATCATGTTCGGCGCCGACGCGGCGGACGCCGCCGCGGCCCGCGGGATGATCGACCGCTTCGAGCGGACCGAGGGGGTCGCCGGGGTCATCGGCGTCGTCGAGTCGCACGTGTGGCGGCCGGGCCCGCTGACGAACGGCGAGGAGTTCGCCCCCTCCGCCACGCTCAGGGTCGGCGACTGCCCCTCGCTCAGGGAGTTCGCCGTGCTGCCCTCCTGCACGGACGGCGACGTCTTCGTGTTCCTCGCCCACGGCGCGCAGGGCAACCCGCCCGACTCCTTCGTCACGAAGGCCGCGCGGCCCGGCGCCACGGTCGCCCTGCGCGACCCGCATCCGCACCCGAGCTCCCCGAAGCTCCCGCCGGGCACCCCGATGCCGCAGTGGCGCATCCCCGCCACCGCCAAGGTCGTGGACTCCCGCACGGACCCGACGGGCATGTTCCAGTTCGGCGTCCTCGCCACCCCCAAGGCGATCGACACCGCCCGGCTCGACGAGCCCGACGCGCAGGTGATGGTCCGGCTCGACCCGTCGGTGCCCGACGCCGCCGAGTACGTGTGGAACACGGCGGCGGCCATCGATCCGACGGCCTGGATACGCAGCCTGAAGGACACCGAACGGGACGCGGCGTTCTCCAGCGTCCGCACCGGCATCCTCGTCGGCTCCACGCTCACGATGCTGCTGGTGGCGGCCTCGCTCCTGGTCACGACCCTGGAGCAGCTCAGGGACCGCAAGCGGCTGCTGTCGTCGCTGGTCGCGTTCGGCACCCGGCGCTCCACCCTCGCCTGGTCGGTGCTGTGGCAGACGGCGGTGCCGATCGCCGTCGGCCTCGCCCTCGCGGTGGCGGGCGGGCTCGGCCTCGGGGTCGTCCTCCTGAAGACGGGCGGCCAGCGCGTCCAGGACTGGTGGGTCTTCCTGCCGGTCACCGGGATCGGCCTCGGACTGATCGCGGCCGTGACGCTGCTGAGCATGCCGGTGCTGTGGCGGCTGATGCGGGCGGACGGCCTGCGCACGGAGTAACCCTCCGGGCGGATGTACGAGGAGGGGGGCGGCGGTTCCTGATACCGGGGGGTTTCAGGAACCGCCGCCCACCACCCGTACGGGAAGCCCTCTCATGTCCTCCCTGAGCGCCTCCGCCAGCTCCTCGAACTCGGCGTGCCGGGCCGCGCCCGCGCGCATGGCGAGGGCGATCCGCCGGGTGGGCGCCGGTTCGGTGAAGCGACCGGTCCACAGGGCGGTGTTGCGCGCGGTCTCGACCGTGACGGCGGTGCGCGGCAGCAGGGTCACCCCGAGTCCGCCGGCCACCAGCTGGACCAGGGTGGAGAGCCCGGCGGCGGTGGTGGTGACCTCGGCGCCGTCCGTGCGGCCGGCCTCCCGGCAGATGTCGAGGGCCTGGTCGCGCAGGCAGTGCCCCTCGTCGAGCAGGAGCAGTCTGAGCTCCTTGAGGGCCTCGCGCGGGATGTCGTCCCGCCCGGCCAGGGGATGCCCTTCCGGGGTGACCAGTACGAAGTCCTCGTCGAAGAGGGGGAGTTCGGTCACCCCCGGCACGCCGAGGGGCACGGCGAGCAGCAGCAGGTCGAGCCGCCCGGCCGCGAGCCCCTCCAGGAGGGTCGCGGTCTGCTCCTCGTGGACCTGGAGGTCGAGTTCCGGGTAGCGGCGGTGGACGAGCCGCAGGACCGTCGGCAGGAGGTACGGCGCCACGGTGGGGATCACCCCGAGCCGCAGGACCCCGGTGAACGGGGCCTGGGCCGCCTCGGCCTCCTCCATGAGCTCCGCCACCGCGTCGAGGACGGCCCGCGCGCGCACCGCGAGCCGCTCGCCCGCGGGCGAGAGCAGCACCTTTCTCGTCGTACGCTCCAGGAGCTGGACACCGAGTGCCTCTTCGAGAGCCGAAACCGCGCCCGAGAGCGCGGGCTGGCTCATGCCGATGGCCGCCGCCGCGTCGCGGAAGTGCAGATGCTCTGCGACCGCCGCGAACGCTCTGAGCTGGGAAAGGCTCGGCTGCTTGCCTCGGTACGGGCTGTGCGGGGGACTGTACGGGGACGCCACTGATAACCACCTTCGATCAACACGAACCACTCTAGCTATTTCACTGATCAATGCACTCCGTGCCATGCTGTGCGTCGTCCAACCCTCACGGAAGACCTCAAAAGGGACCCTTCCTGCCTTGCAAGGAGAGCGCGTGCTCACTGTCGGTGACAAGTTCCCCACCTACGACCTGACCGCCTGCGTGTCGCTGGAGAGCGGCAAGGAGTTCGAGCAGATCGACCACAAGGCCTACGAGGGCAAGTGGCGCGTGGTGTTCTTCTGGCCGAAGGACTTCACCTTCGTCTGCCCCACCGAGATCGCCGCCTTCGGCAAGCTGAACGACGAGTTCGCCGACCGCGACGCCCAGATCCTCGGCGTCTCCGGCGACTCGGAGTTCGTCCACCACGCCTGGCGCAAGGACCACGCCGACCTGCGTGACCTGCCCTTCCCGATGCTGGCCGACTCCAAGCACGAGCTCATGAGCGACTGCGGCGTCAAGGGCGCGGACGGCTTCGCCCAGCGTGCCGTCTTCATCGTCGACCCGAACAACGAGATCCAGTTCACCATGGTGACCGCCGGCTCCGTCGGCCGTAACCCCAAGGAGGTCCTGCGGGTGCTCGACGCCCTGCAGACCGACGAGCTGTGCCCGTGCAACTGGAACAAGGGCGAGAACACGCTCGACGCCGCCGCGCTCCTCTCCGGCGAGTAAGGGCGAGTGATCTGAGATGGCTCTCGACGAACTGAAGTCCGCCCTACCGGACTTCGCCAAGGACCTGAAGCTGAACCTCGGCTCGGTCATCGGCAACAGCGACCTTCCGCAGCAGCAGCTGTGGGGCACCGTCCTCGCCTGCGCGATCGCCTCGCGCTCGCCGAAGGTCCTCAAGGAGCTGGAGCCCGAGGCCCAGGCCAACCTGAAGCCCGAGGCGTACCAGGCCGCCAAGTCCGCCGCCGCGATCATGGCGATGAACAACGTCTTCTACCGGACCCGGCACCTCCTGTCGGACCCCGAGTACGGGACGCTGCGCGCCGGACTGCGGATGAACGTCATCGGCAACCCGGGCGTCGAGAAGGTCGACTTCGAGCTGTGGTCGCTGGCCGTCTCCGCGATCAACGGCTGCGGCCAGTGCCTGGACTCGCACGAGCAGGTCCTGCGCCAGGCCGGCGTCGACCGCGCCACCATCCAGGAGGCCGTCAAGATCGCCGCGGTGATCCAGGCGGTCGGCGTCACCCTCGACGCCGAAGCGGTGCTCGCCGAATAGGGCGCCACCGTGTGAGGCGTACCGTGCGAGCCGTACAGGCCGTGCGCGCCGTACGAGAAGGGCCCCGGGGCTTCGTGCCCCGGGGCCCTTCCGTCACTTCCTGAGCGCCTTCATCAGCGCGAGCGCGTCCTGGATCATCGGCACGTCGATCCCGGAGAGGTCCACCGGCGGCCCGGTGTCGACCGGCTTCCCGTCCACTTCCACGCCGGTCTGGGTGTAGATCTGGAAGTCGATCTCGACCTGCCCGTCGAGGATCCGGAGCCTGCCGCCCTGACCGCTCTCGTCGTCGAAGAAGGCCTGCTCGCCGACTCCGTCGACCTTCTGGAGGATGCCGGACTGCTGGGTGCGCGCCGCGAACTCCGGCCCCGGGTCGGTCACCTTGTGGACGGTGTACGAGACCGCGACGATCGGCCCGGTGGTCTCCGGGCCGAAGGTGACCTGGCACATCGACTCGCTGATCGCCGGGTCGTCCAGGAAGGGCCCGAAGCCCTCCGTGCCCCGCTTGCCGAGGGCGCCGCCGAGCGCCTTCAGCTCCGCGACCTCGCAGAGCTTCTCCACCGGCCGGTACCCGCCCAGGTCCGGCCCCGGATCCTTCCGCTGCCCGTACGCGTAGAGCCCGCCGCCCCACACCGCCGACGCCACCACCGCGCCGCCGAGCGCCCACAACCAGGGCCGGGCGGGGCGGGGCGGGCGGGGCGGCGGGGTCTCGGTCAGCACCTCGGGCTCGTCGAACTCCACCGTGCCCGCGAACTCGGGCTCCGATATCACTTGCCGTCCCCCTCGGCGGCGACCATGCCCGGCGCCGGCGTCGGGGCCACCTCGAAGGCGGTCGCCCCGCGCGGCTCCGGCGTGCTGCGCAGCGCCTGTTCGGTGCTGTACGCGCGGAGGTAGCCGACGACCGTGTTGGCGACGGCGACCAGCGGGACGGCGACGACCGCGCCGCCGATGCCGGCGGTCAGACCGCCGGCCGCGACCGCGAGGACGACGGCGAGCGGGTGGACCCGCACGGCGCGGCCCAGGATGAACGGCTGGAGGACGTGGCCCTCGATCTGCTGGACGGCGAGGACGACCACGAGCACCATCAGGGCGGTGAAGAGCCCGTTGGTGACGAGGGCGACGACGACCGCGAGGGCGCCCGAGATGACGGCGCCGACCAGCGGGATGAACGCGAAGAGGAAGATGAAGACGGCGAGCGGCACCGCCATCGGCACTTCGAGGAACCAGAGCCCGAGGCCGATGAAGACGGCGTCGATGAGCGCGACGATCACCGTGCCCCGCACATAGGCGGTGAGGGTGCGCCAGGCGCGCGGTCCCGCGCCGGCGACGCCCGGCCGGGCCTGGGCGGGGACCAGCTTGAGCGTCCACTCCCACACCTTCTTCCCGTCGTAGAGCAGGAAGAGCGTCGAGAACATGGCGAGCAGGATGCCGGTCATCGTCTCGACGACGACGGTGACGCCCTGGAGGCCGACCTGGGTGATCTGCTCGGCGTTGGCGCCGACGGAGTCGCTGAGGTTCTTCGCGATGCCGTTGATCTGCTGCTCGGTGACGTGGAAGGGGCTGTTGAGGAGTCCCCGCTTGAGCTCCTCGATGCCGTTCTTGACCTGGTCGGACAGGTTGTCGATGTTGTCCATGACCTGCCAGACCACGAACCAGCCGACCAGGCCCATCACGACGAAGCCGGAGACGGCCGTGACGGCGGTGGCGAGCCCGCGGGGCAGGCCCTTCCTGCGCAGCATGGCCACGGTGGGCTGGAGCAGGGCGGTGACGAGCAGCGCGGCGACGAAGGCGAGGACGACCAGCTGCACGGAGCTGATCACCTTCATCAGCACCCAGACCGTGCCGGCGAAGACGAGCAGCCGCCAGCTCGCCTCGGCCGCGACGCGCATGCCCCAGGGGATCGCGGCGACGGGATCGGGGCGGGCGGCGACGGCCGGCGCGTACGAGGGGGGCGCGGGCACGGAGCGGCCCGACTCCGCGGCGCCCGCCGTCGCGGTGTCCCCGGCGCCCGGGGGCAGCGGGGCGGTGTCCGGGTCGGCCTCCGGGCCGGGCCGCCCGGCGACGGCCGCGCCGACCGGGACCGCGGCCGGTGTCTCGCGCGGGGTCTCCAGGACGTCCTCGTACGGCGGACCGAGCGGATCCTCGCGTTCGGCCTCGGCCCTGCGCTCGTCGAGGCGTTCACCCATGCGGCTCAGGCTCGCGCCCAGCCGGCCCAGCCACCCTGGCACTCTCGACATCTCTTTCCTCTTCCCCCCGCCGGCTCTTCCCCGTAGTCGCTTACCCGTAGTCGCTTACCCGCTCGTCCCCCGCTCGTTCCCCCGCGGGGCACGGGGCTTCGAAACCTACACGGAAGAAGCCCCCCACCGTAGGACGGTGGGGGGCTCCCCGAGGTTGAGCTCGCAGGTACTAGTACCAGCGGTTGGCCTGCCAGAACGACCAGGCGCCACACGGGCTGCCGTAGCGGCTGTCCATGTAGTTGAGGCCCCACTTGATCTGGGTGGCCGGGTTGGTCTGCCAGTCGGCGCCGGCGGACTGCATCTTGTAGCCCGGCAGGGCCTGCACGAGGCCGTAGGCGCCCGAAGACGCGTTGGTCGCGCGGTAGTTCCAGCCGGACTCATGGTCCACGATGTTGCTGAAGCACTGGAACTGCGAGGCCGGGATCATCTGGCGGGCGATCGCCTTGACCTCGGCGATGGTGTACGAGCCCTGCGCGGAGAAGGTGGAGGCGTCGCGCACGGAGTCGCGGCTGGCGCGCTCGGCGGCGTCCTTGCGCTCCTGCTCGGCCTTGGCGGCCTTGTCGGCCGCTTCCTTCTTCGCCTCGGCGTCCTTGGCGGCGCGGACACGAGCCGCTTCCTCCGCGGACTTCTTCGCGATCGAGTCGGCGGCGGCGGCCTGGACGTCCGCCTGCTCCGACAGGGACGCGACCTGCACCTGGGCCTGCTCGCCCGCGGGAATGTCCGCGAGCAGCGTGGCATCGGATGCTGCGGCCTCGAAGTTGTCGTCCGAGGGCTGAACGGCGTTGCCCGAGGCGACGCCCACGACGGCGCCGACGGTGGTGACCGCAGTGGCCGAAGCCACCGCGAATCCCCGGACCGAGATCCGGCTCACACGGTTTCCTTCCAGCACGCCCGCACAGGTGACCACGCGGACGAAATCGTGCCCCTGGCGCTGGTCTCCGACGTACGGGGTCACAGAAGACACGGGCCCGTGGTGCTGTGGGCGGCATACGGCGGGCGGCTGTTGAGTTGTGCGTTGCTGTGCGCACCCCTGAGGGTGCACGTGTGCCGTATGCGGGGCCTGACGGAAGCAAGACTTTGCCGGACGGCGACACCGCAAGGCAATTCCGTGTTGCGTGTGAAAGCTCACACCTCGGTAGGGGCACGTGTTTTCGGAGTTACGGGCGACAGCGCGGCGCCGCCCGGCTAAGCTCCTGCGCTTTGCCGGGCGGCGCCAACTGCCGTACGCGTACAGAGGCGTACGAAACGGGTCAGATCTGACCGTCCTCCAGCATCTCCGTCACGAGCGCGGCGATCTGGGAGCGCTCGGAACGGGTGAGGGTGACGTGGGCGAAGAGCGGATGCCCCTTCAGTTTCTCGACCACGGCGACGACTCCGTCGTACCGGCCGACCCGGAGGTTGTCCCGCTGGGCGACGTCATGGGTCAGGACGACCCGCGAATTCGCCCCGATACGGGACAGAACGGTCAACAGGACGTTCCGCTCCAGGGACTGGGCCTCGTCCACGATGACGAACGCGTCGTGGAGGGAGCGGCCCCGGATGTGGGTGAGCGGCAGGACCTCCAGCATCCCGCGCCCGAGCACCTCCTCGATGACCTCGCGGCTCGCGACCGAGGACAGCGTGTCGAACACCGCCTGGGCCCACGGGCTCATCTTCTCGGACTCGCTGCCCGGGAGGTACCCGAGCTCCTGGCCGCCGACCGCGTACAGCGGTCGGAAGACCATCACCTTCTGGTGCTGACGGCGCTCCAGGACCGCCTCCAGGCCCGCGCAGAGGGCCAGGGCGGACTTGCCGGTGCCGGCCCGGCCGCCCATGGAGATGATGCCGACGTCCGGGTCGAGGAGCAGATCGAGCGCGATCCGCTGCTCGGCGCTGCGGCCGTGCAGCCCGAAGGCCTCCCGGTCGCCCCTGACCAGCCGTACGTTCCCGTCGGCGGTGACCCGGCCGAGTGCCTTGCCGCGCTCCGACTGGAGCACCAGGCCGGTGTGGACCGGGAGCTCGGCGGCCTCGGGGACGTACAGCGTGTTCTGCTCGAAGAGCAGGTCGACCTGCTCGCCGGAGAGCGCGAGCTCGGACATCCCGGTCCAGCCGTTGGCGTCCGTGATGGCGAGTTCGGCGCGGTACTCCTCGGCGAGAAGGCCCACCGAGGAGGCCTTGATGCGCAGCGGCAGGTCCTTGGAGACGACCGTGACGTCGTACCCCTCGGCCTGGAGGTTGCGCGCGACCGCGAGGATCCGTGAGTCGTTGTCCCCCAACCTGTAGCCGGCGGGCAGGACGCCGGGGTCGGAATGGTTGAGTTCGACACGCAGGGTGCCGCCCAGCTCCCCGACGGGGAGGGGGGCGTCGAGGCGTCCGTACCGGACCCGGAAGTCGTCGAGCAGGCGCAGCGCCTGCCGGGCGAAGTAGCCGAGTTCGGGATGGTGCCGCTTGGCCTCCAGCTCCGTCACCACGACGATCGGGAGCACGACCTCGTGCTCCTCGAACCGCGAGACGGCGTTGGGGTCGGCCAGCAGGACGCTGGTGTCGAGAACATAGGTGCGCCGGTCGGAAAGGCGGCGCTTCGTGCTGGTCACCACGGAAGGACAGACCCCCTCGGAAGACCCCTGTGAGGTCGGGGTGCGACGGAACCGGTGTCGCTGCGGAATGGGACCGGGCTCAGGCCGCCATGCGCGGGCCGAACCACGGCCCTCCGCTTCTCCCGTACGTGTCCCGCACGGTCGTCCTGGTGCAAGGGGCCTCCCGGGTGGCGGTCTCCGTGCCGCTCACTTCACCAGGGATATGCCCTCGAACAGGGGCTGCCATGCCAGGGCATATGACGACGTGTTCGTGAACACGAGATGATCGGTTCCGACCGGGAATGTCCGCGAGGGGATCAGGTTCCGTAGCGCCGGTGTCGGGCCGCGTAGTCACGCAGCGCCCGGAGGAAGTCGACCTTGCGGAAGGCCGGCCAGTGGACCTCGCAGAAGTAGTACTCCGAGTGCGCGCTCTGCCACAGCATGAATCCGGACAGGCGCTGCTCGCCGCTCGTCCGGATCACCAGGTCCGGATCGGGCTGGCCACGCGTGTACAGGTGCTCCGAGATGTGCTCGACGTCGACGATCTCGGCGAGCTCCTCGAAGCTCGTCCCCCGCTCGGCGTGCTCAAGGAGCAGCGAGCGGACCGCGTCCGCGATCTCCTGCCGGCCGCCGTAGCCCACGGCCACGTTGACGAGTATCCCCGTGTTGGCGTGGGTGGCCTGCTCGGCCTCCTTCAGCACCGACTGGGTCCGCGCGGGCAGCAGGTCCATCGTGCCGACGTGGTTGACCCGCCAGCGGCCGTCGGCGGCCAGCGACCGCACGGCGTTCTCGATGATGCCGAGCAGCGGGACGAGCTGCTCCTCGGGCCGGTTCAGGTTGTCCGTCGAGAGCATCCAGAGCGTCACGACCTCGACGTCCGTCTCGGCACACCAGCCGAGCAGCTCCTGGATCTTGTCCGCGCCCGCCTTGTGCCCCTGCTCGGGGGTCCCGCCGGACGCCTTGGCCCAGCGCCGGTTCCCGTCGAGGATGACCCCGATGTGCTTGGGCACCTGGGCGTGGTCGAGGCGGCCTTCCACCCGGCGTGCGTAGAGCCCGTACACCAGGTCGCGCAGGTTCACTGTTCTTACCTCTCCATGCACCGGCGGTCCGCCAGGCAGCGGCGGTCCGCAAGCGGCCACACTACTGCGGACGGGCGACAGGCTCCCAGCCCGGGACTGTCACAAGTCCGTGATAAGCAGAGATACGTGACTGATTCCCCCCTGTACCGCGCCTCCGCGGACCGCTACGAGACCATGGAGTACCGCCGCTCGGGCCGCAGCGGCCTCAAGCTCCCGGCCGTCTCGCTCGGCCTCTGGCACAACTTCGGCGACGACAAGGCGCTCGACACCCAGCGCGCGATCCTGCGCCGCGCCTTCGACCTCGGCGTCACCCACTTCGACCTCGCGAACAACTACGGGCCGCCGCCCGGCTCCGCCGAGCTCAACTTCGGCAAGCTCTTCGCCCAGGACTTCGCGCCCTACCGCGACGAGCTGATCATCTCGACCAAGGCCGGCTACGAGATGCACCCCGGCCCGTACGGCGAGTGGGGCTCCCGCAAGTACCTGCTGTCCTCGCTCGACGCCTCCCTGAACCGGATGGGCCTCGACTACGTCGACATCTTCTACTCGCACCGCTTCGACCCGCACACCCCGCTGGAGGAGACGATGGGGGCCCTGGCCTCCGCCGTCCAGCAGGGCAAGGCGCTGTACGTCGGCGTCTCCTCGTACAACAGCGAGCAGACCGCCGAGGCCGCCCGGATCCTCCAGGACATGGGCGTCCGGCCGCTGATCCACCAGCCGTCGTACTCGATGATCAACCGCTGGACCGAGGACGACGGCCTCCTCGACACCCTGGAGGAGGCCGGCATGGGCTGCATCTCCTTCGTGCCGCTCGCCCAGGGACTGCTCACCAACAAGTACCTGAAGGGCATCCCGGCGGGCTCGCGCGCCACCCAGGGCAAGTCCCTCGACCCGAACCTCCTGTCCGACGAGGTGCTGCGGCGCCTCCACGGCCTCGCGGACATCGCGGAGCGGCGCGGGCAGTCCCTGGCGCAGCTGGCGCTCTCGTGGGTGCTGCGCGACGAGCGGATGACCTCGGCGCTGATCGGCGCGTCCAGCGTCGCCCAGCTGGAGGAGAACGTGGCCGCGGTCGCCGCCCCGGCACTGACCGCCGAGGAGCTCAAGGAGATCGACTCGTTCGCGGTCGACACCGCCGGCACGAACATCTGGGCCGGCCGGGGCTGACGCCCCCGAGGGACCCGGGGCGCCTCCGCGGGGCCCGGGAAAAGAAAAACGGGCCGGTCCGTGGGGGGGATACGGACCGGCCCGAGGGGGGGTTTCCACCATAACCCTTCGATAGTCGTCTTGCGCGCCACGTGCGGCCGACGAACCGCCGCGAATTCGCCGGATCCCAAGCGGGACAAGGGCTCTGGGGCCTCGTGGCGGGTTTGCGCCCCGGCGTGGCGGCGGACTTCCGTCCCTCCCACGGGGGAACCGCCGGAAGACGCGCCACGTTGACGCGGCGCAGCCGTTCGGACACGGGGCGGGATCACGGCAGGGCGGTGAAACCGCCGAGGAGCAGGCCCAGGAGCGCGCCCGCCAGCATGAACGGGCCGAACGGGATCGCCGCGGAGCGCCCGGCCCGCCGCAGGGCGACGAGTCCGAGGCCGTACACCGCGCCGAGCAGGAAGCCCGCGAAGGCCCCGCTGAAGAGGACCCCCCAGCCGTACCAGCCGAGCGCGGCCCCCAGCGGCACCGCCAGCTTCACGTCCCCGAAGCCGAGCCCGCCCGGATTGATCAGGAACAGCACCAGATAGGACCCGCCGAGCACCGCGGCGCCGAGCACCGCGTGCACCCAGGACCCGGCCTCGTACGGCAGGAGTTCGGCCCCGCCGAGCAGCAGCGGGACGGCGACCGCGAGCGGCAGCGTCACCCCGTCCGGCAGCCGGTGCACCCGCGCGTCCACACAGGCCAGGAGGACACCGAAGGGCGCTCCGAGCAGCCACACCACCAGCTCCGGCCGCGGCTGCCCGCCCGCCGCGGCGGCGAGCGCGGCACACACCACCGCGGTCAGCAGCGGCGCGACCGACGGCCCCGCGGTCGTCGCGCACTCCCGCCGCCCCGGCCCGCCGAGCCACCCCCGCGCCGGCCCGACGAGCGGATGCCCCGCGGGGCACCTGTCCCGCCACGGCTCCTCCGGCTCCACCGCGAGCCGGTACGCCGCCCGCGGCACGAACAGGCCGGCCACGGCGCCCCACACGGCGGCGACGGCGATCAGTGCGAGGTCCACGGACCCGACCCTAGAGCCCGGTACCGCTACGGTCTGGCGCATGGGGAAATGGGTGGACGGAACAGGAACGCTGACGGCTCCGCACGCGCTCGCCGTGCCACTGGAGATCGCCGCCTCCCACCGGGCACGGCGCCGCGGCCTCCTCGGCCGCGACGGCGTCACGGGAGCCCTGCTCATCGTCCGCACGAACAGCGTGCACACCTTCGGCATGCGGTTCCCCATCGACGTCGCCTACCTCGACCGCTCCTTCACCGTCCTCTCCGTCGTCACCATGCCCCCCGGCCGCCTCGGCATGCTCCGCCCCCGCGGCCGGCACGTCCTCGAGGCGGAGGCCGGCGCCATGACCGGATGGGGCCTACGGCGGGGCGCACGCGTGCGCGTGGAGCCGGACGCGCATTAGGTCTCCGCATTCCCCGCGGGCCAGGCGGCACTTTCCGGACAAGCACTGGCGATTAGGCCAGGCGAGGCTTTCCGGACAGGACCTGGACGGAGCGGGGGGTCACGGCGGGCCCGAGCCGAGCAGCGTGAAGGCGCCGTACACGGCGGAGGCGACCGCGAGCCCCCCGAGGACGGGCACGGCGGTACGGGTCCGCACGCGCGCGAGTGCCGCCGCCGGCGGCAGGAGCAGCCCGAAGGCGGGCATCATCAGGCGCGGCCGGGAACCGAAGTACGCGGCTCCGACCAGGGAGACGAACACGACGCCGATCGTGTACACGAGCAGCGGCAGCGGCTGCCCCTGCCGCACGCACAGCACGACCAGCCAGCCGAGGAGCGCCAGCGCCGCGCACAGCCCCAGGGCCGCGGCCCACGGCAGGCCCGCGATGAACCGGGCGAGGGCGACACCCCCGTCGATCGAGTTCCCCCACGCGGCCTGCACGTCGAAGTACGCGGTCGCGCTCCCCTCCCGCACCCCGACGTACACGACGTAACCCAGCCAGCCCAGCGGGGCGATCAGCACCCCCACCATCATCCGCAGCGACGCCCGCCGCTCCCGCACGACCGTCACCACGGCCGTGATCCCGACGGCGGCGATCAGCGCCGCGGCCGTCGGCCGGGTCAACCCGGCCGCCGCGCACAGCACACCCGCCAGGACCCACCGCCCGCGCAGCACCGCGTACAGCGACCAGGCCGCAAGCGCCGTGAACAGCGTCTCCGTGTACGCCATCGACTGCACGAACGCCGTCGGGTACACGCCCCACAGCACCGCGAGCAGCACCCCCACCCGCTCGCCGCCGACCTGGGCCCCGCACCGGTAGATCCCCCACGCCGCCGCGACCCCCGCACTCCACGACACGACGAGCCCCGCCGTCCCCGCGTCCACCGGCAGCACCGCCGAAAGACCCCGCTCCAAAGCCGGGAACAACGGGAAGAACGCCAGATCGGAGTGGACGTCCCCGTTCGGCAGCCGCACCTCGTACCCGTATCCGTGCTCGGCGATCCGCACGTACCAGACCGAGTCCCACCGCCCCTTGAGCCGGTGCAGCCCGTCCTTGCCCGTGGCGGCGGCGACGACCGCGAGCACCGCGAGCCCGATCGACCGGGTCGCGACGTAACCGCCGAGGGCGGCGGCGAGCGGGGTGCGGGGGAGGACGGGCCTGGACATGGGCCCGATTATCCCGGGGGGTGGTGGGGCGGGTGGGGTGGGTGGTGGGGGTGGGGCGCCTGGGGTGGCCGGGCGCCGTCAGCCGAGAGGCCTTATGCGCCCGAACTTGGCGGCCATGACGGGGCCGAGCTGCTCGACGATGGCGTGCCCCGGCTCCTGCGGCGAGGGGAGGTCGCCGAGGAAGGAGGTGACGATGACCTCGTCGATGCCGACGACGCCCCGACAGATCTGCTCCTCCAGGAAGTCCAGCGTGCGGCGCCAGTCGGCCGAGGTCGGGGCCTCCCCGAGGAAGGAGCGGACGGTGTCCTGCACCACGTCCCAGAAGAAGACATGCGGCAACACACCGCCCTGATGGAAGACATGGGTCTCGTACACACCCCGGAACTCGGGAATCCGGGTGACCAGGTCACTGACCAACTGCACACTCGGAGTCGCGCCCGGCGTCCCGCCCGGCATCGCGCTCGGCGTCTCGCTCGGAGTCGTCGTCATCTGTCCAGAATGCTCCTGTGCGACGGGTACGTCCCGCCGCTTTTGCGTTTTCCTGACGACGTCTTGCGACGGGTTTTCCACAGGGGGTGTGAAGTGTCCCTCTTCCGTGGATCGTTGCGCGTATGTACGAGTTGGCGATCCTCGCCAGGGGCGGGATCCTCCTGACGGCCCGAGCGGCCGCGGCGGGCTGGCCCCCGGGCCGGCTGGCCGGCCGCCTGCGCCGGGACGGCTGGCAGCGGATCTGCCGGGGCGCCTGGGCCGCCCCGGGGAAAGAAGTCGACTGGCGCCTCAGGGCGACCGCCCTCCAACTCCTCCGCCCGGAACTCGTGTGCAGCCACGGAACAGCCGCGCACCTCCACCGCATCGAACAACTGGCCGCCCCCGGCCCCTCGGAGCTCCTCGACTTCACCGCGCCTCCCCCCGCGCGATCGACACGCCACGCCCGCCTGCGGATCCACACCACCACCTTCCTCGCGGACCACGACCAGGCCACCCGGCGCGGGCTCCGCACGACGACCCCCGCACGCACGGTCGGCGACCTCATACGGCGCTCCCGCAGCCGGGAGGAAGCCGTCGTCGTCGCCGACTCCGCACTCGCCCACCGCGCCGTCGACGGCATCCGGCGCGCGCCCCTCGTCCACTACGAAGACCTCGCCGCCGAACTCACCGCCCCCCGCCCCGGCTCCGCCCGCGCCCGCGCCTGGCTCCCCTGGGCCGAACCTTCATCGGGCTCCCCCGCCGAGACGGTCGCCCGCCTCCGCATACGGGACGCCGGCCTCTTCCCCGAATCCCAACCGACCCTCCACGCGGCGGACGGCCGCCCCCTCCGCCCCGACTTCCTCCTCCGCGCGGCCGGCCTCGCCATCGAGATCGAGGGCTACGCCTTCCACGGCACCCGCCACGCCCACGAACGCGACATCGCCCGCTTCAACGCCCTCCAGACCTGCCCCGACATCCGCCGCGTCCTACGCTTCACCGCCGCCGAGGTCTTCACCCGACCGGACCGCATGACGGCGACGATCCTGGCCGCCCTGAACCTCTGACCTCACCCCGCCACGCCGTGCCCATCACCGGCTCCCCCCGGACCCGGCCCCCTCTACGCCCCCGCGCCGCTCACGGCGCCGCGCCCGTGGTCCGCGGGAACGACACCTCCACCCGCCGGTTCTTCTTCCGCCCCTCCTCCGTCCCGTTGTCCGCGATCGGGTAGTCCTCGCTGTACCCCCGGATATCGAACGTCGTCCCCGGATCCAGCGCCCGCGCCAACACCTGCTGCACGGCGACCGCGCGTTCCTTCGACAGCTTCAACCCGTGCTCGTACGTCCCCAGGTTGTCCGTGAACCCGAACACCCTGACCCGCCCGGACCCCATCTTGTTGATCTCCGCCGCGATGGCCCCGAGCCGCGCCGTCGCCGCCCCCGACAACTTCGCACTGTTCTTCGGGAACAACACCTCGGCCTGCAACGCGAACGTCACATCCACGTTCGTGTCCTGCCTCCGCTGCTCCCCGCCCTCCTCCTCCACGATCTGCTTGATGTCCAACACCTTCGCCGGCGCCAACGTCGCCCCATCCGGCAACATCAACCCCGGCGCCCCCGCATCGATCACCGGCACCGGCGACGCACTCCCCGCCGCCCCCGGCGGATCATCCGCATACGCACTCGGCCCGGCCACCGGCCCCATCACCACCGCAGCGATGACCACCGCCACGATCCGTCGTTTCCTCGTCGTCATGGCGTCACCTCAGGAGAGTTTGAGGGTGGCGGGTTCAAAGGTGGGCAGCTGAAAGGAGACTTCGGTGGTGGAGGCGGGGGGTGCGGGGAATTGCATGAAGACGTCGACCGAGTCGTCGGCTCGCACGACTCCCAGACCCGATGTGGTCAGCGGACGCCCATCCGTGTCCCGCAGCACGTAGTACCGCTTCTTCCCCACGGAATCGACAAGGGTGGCACCGCCCAGTGATGTGCCGTGCTTCACGACCTCAGTCTCGTCACCACTGACCTGCGCGGGAACCGCGCTGCCGGAGTCACCGGAGTTGCTCAGACGTCCCTTGACGGTGAGGAAGCCGCCGGCGTCTCGCTCCACTGAGGAAATGGCGAGTTGCAGACCCTTACGGCCTTTGAGGACCGCCAACGTCTCTGTCGGGTCCTCGGTGGGCTGCTGGTTCTGCCCGCCCTGGGACTTCTGAGGACTCGTCGTAGTCGCGGCAGGCTTATCCGCCCTGGGCTCATCCTTGGCTCCGCAGCCGGTCACGAAGAGCACCGCCGAGACAACAGCCGTGACAACCACCGCTCCACGGCGGTTCCTTGCGTACTGCACGTTCATGTACCGCTTCTTCCTTTGCTCGTCGCCGCGGGTCATTCGGTCAATCGGACGGTGAAGAGGTCGGCGGCATCAGGGAGGGTGGGGTCCTCGGGGTCGATCTCCCAAGGCCGCCCGTCGCAAATGAGCCCCAGAATCGGGCCGCTCTCCGCCTCCTCGGGATCACCAGTCGACGGCGGATCGGGCGTAGGACTCTCCGTGGGTTCCTGTTGCTCATACGTGCACAGTGGCTCAATCACGGCTTCTGCAGAAGCTCTTGCATGCCGCGGCTCCGATCCCGTCGTGCGTACCGTCACGTGAAAGCCCTCGCCCCCGCCGGAAAGTGGCACGCAGCCGCTACCTGAAAGCTCGGCCTCGTTCCTGACCGCGAACACCCTCGCCCGTTCGCACGCGGAGGAGGAGTCGTACAGCGTGCCCCGAAGGAAGCTGTTCCAGCGCTCGGTATCGAGGATCACCTCGAGCCAACCCTCCCGCAACTGATCCCGCGCATCCTGGGCGGCCGCAAGGGCTGCCGCATCGGCTGCGGTTTGGGCGCCGTTACGAGTCGACGCAGCCTGCCCCACTGCGAAGTAGGCAAATGCCAGGAACAGAAGGCCCGCCACAACGGCGATGTACACGGGAAACGCCTGCCCGGAGTCCCCTCGGGCTCTCCGCACTAGTCGCCGGTCAGGTCGGCGATCTTCTCCGTGATTGCGGTCTTGATCGACTGGCCGATGTCCGTACCTGTGATCGCCACCACGATCGCCACCACCACGACGATGATCCCCAGGTACTCGACCGCGGTCTGGCCGCGGTCGCCACGGGTGAGGTGGGTGGTGGTTCGGATCTTGGCCCTCGTGAGGGCTTTGAGCATCGCGTCGTTCATCGTGGTCCCCTCCGCGTTGAGACGCCTGGGTGTGGGCACGGTACGCCGACGGGGGGGTCGGCGGACAGGGCCTGGGGGCCCGGGGGTGGGCCTGGGTGGTCGGGTCGGTGGGTGGGAGGGACGGGTGCGGGGCGAACGGGTCCATGACGTGCACCTCCCTCACACTCAGTTGGCACTGTGGCACATCGGGTTGTGGGGGCGAAGGGGTTTCGGCGGAATATGTCAGGGGGGTCATTTGCCGGCGACGGAGCCGAAGTCGGTGCCGGTGCCGAGGAAGAGGCCGGCGCCGAGGAGGATCATGGTGGCGGGGACCATGAGGGTGGTGATGACCATGGTGGCCTTGGGGACGGCTTTGGCGGCTTTGCGGCGGGCGTTCTGGGCGTCGGTGCGGCGCATGTCGTTGGCGATCTGGATGAGGGTGTCGACGATGGGGGCGCCGAGTTCCTCGCCTTGTTGGAGCGCGGTGACGAACTGGGCGACCTGCTCGGAGTCGTTGCGGCGGCGGAGTTCGTCGAAGGCTTGGCGGCGGCTGACGCCCATGTCCATCTGGCGGAGGGTGATGCGGAGTTCGTCGGCCCAGGGGCCTTCGTACTTGTCGGCGACGCGTTCGAGGGCTTGACGGAAGCCGAGGCCGGCGGAGACGACGACGGCGAGGACGTCGAGGAAGTCGGGGAGGGTGCGTTCGATCTGGTCCTTGCGGATGCGGACGGCGGACCAGATGCCGACTTCGGTCCAGAGGGCGCCGAAGGCGAAGAGGAGGAGGGCGACGAGGTAGGAGCCCTTGCTCAGCATGAGGAGGCCGCCGAGGACGCCGAGGAAGCCGTAGACGGCCCGGCGGGCACCGTACCGGTCGATGGTGAGGCCGCCGGGGTTGCCGGCGAGGTCGATGCGGCGGCGGACGGAGTTGACGCGCTTGGGTCCCATGAGGCGGAGGACGGCGGGTGACCAGCGCATGCCGAGGCGATCGACGGCGGAATCGACGGCGCCGGTGCGGGTGGCGCCGACTTCCAAGGCGAGCCTGAGGTCGTCGGGGAGGCGGGCGTCGGCGCGGTAGAGGCGCAGGCCGTAGGAGGCGCCGGCGACGGCGAGGCCGGCGAGGAGGGCGAGGAGGAGGTCCACGGCGGCCGTTCCTATACGTCGATCTTCGAGAAGCGGCGGATGACGGCGAAGCCGACCACGTACAGGGCGAAGGCGGCGACGACGGCGGCCTGTCCGATGCCGGAGCCGGTCATGCGGTCGAGGGCGCCGGGCTGCATGTTGTCGATGAGGAGGAGGGAGCCGACGCCGATGACGGGTACGGCGTACGCGGTCATGCTCACCTGGGAGAGCTGGGTGCGGACCTCGCGCCGGGTCTCCTTGCGTTCCTCCAGGGTCTCGGTGAGGTTGCGCAGGGAGGAGACGACGGTGCCGCCGGCCCGGTTGGCGAGGACGAGGGTGGTGACGAGGACGACGAGTTCGCGCGAGGGGAGGCGTTCGGCCAGTTCGCCGAGGGCGTCGTCGAGGGAGGTGCCGACCGCCAACTGCTGTGCGACCTTCTCTAGTTCGTCGCCTGCCGGGGCTTCGAGCTCGTCGGCGGCGAGGCTGAGGGCCATGCGCAGGGCGAGGCCGGCCTGGGTGGCGTTGGCCAGGATGCGGGAGAGTTCGGGGAGTTGGTTGATGAACTTCTCGATGCGCTTCTGACGCTGCCAGTTGAGGAATCCGATGGCGACCCAGACGCCGAGGAGTCCGCAGATCGGGCCGAAGAACGGGGAGAGCGCGGCCTGTCCGACGACCCACAGGACGGCGACGGTCGCGGCGAGCGCGACGGTGAACTCGCCGGTTGTGATGTCGAGTCCGGTGGCCGCGATGCGCAGCTCCAGCTTGCGTCCGAGCGTGGTCTTGCGGACCCGCCGGTCGATGCCGCGGAAGCGGCGCCGGCGGCGGCCCGTGGCCTCGGGCTCGCCGCTCTCGTCGAGCCGGGCGACGAGCGCCGCGTGCCGGCGTGCCCCGCTCGCGTACAGCTGGACCCCGACGATGCCCAGGACGCAGGCGAGCAGGGTCACGCCCGCGGTCAGCCAGAACGGGTCGGTCATCGCCGCGCCTCCCCGGCGACGAGGCCGCCGCGAGCCGTCATGCCGGGCCCTCCCGTGGCGAGACCGGTACGCGCGGCACGCATCGGCGCTCCCGTGGCGAGACCGGTACACGCGGCACGCATCGGCGCTCCCGTGCCGAGACCGGTACGCGCGCCACGCATCGGCGCTCCCGTGCCGAGACCGGTTCTCATCGGCGCTCCCGCCGCTGCGGTGGCGAGGTCCGTGTCGGGCATCATTCCGCCTCTCGGGTGGCCAGGTGGGCGTCGGTGGCGGCGACGCCGAAGGCCTGGGGGATGGGCTGTCCGGCCATGTAGAGGCGTTCGGCGACGCGGCGGGGCAGCGGGTGGTAGGTGAAGCGTCCGTAGACGCGGCCGTCGGCGGCGACGGGCTGGGCTTGGAAGCGGCAGATGGTGGCGAGGAGGAAGCGTTCGCGGCCGTGGGAGGCGAGGACGGAGATCTCGGTGATCCGGCGAGTGCCGTCGGGGTGGCGGGTGAGCTGGACGAGGACGTCGACGGCGCTGTTGATCTGGTCGCGCAGGGCTTCGAAGGGGACTTTGACCTCGGACATGGAGGCGAGGGTCTGGAGCCGCATGAGGGCGTCCTCGGCGGAGTTTGCGTGGACGGTGGCGAGGGAGCCGTCGTGGCCGGTGGACATGGCCTGGAGCATGTCGAGGGTCTCGCCGCCGCGGACCTCTCCGACGATGATCCGGTCGGGGCGCATGCGCAGGGAGTTGCGGACGAGGTCGCGGATGGAGATGGCGCCGCGGCCCTCGATGTTCGGCGGGCGGGCCTCCAGCCGGATGACGTGGGACTGCTGGAGCTGGAGTTCGGCCGAGTCCTCGATGGTGATGATGCGTTCGCCGTCCGGGACGAGGCCGGAGAGGGCGTTGAGGAGGGTGGTCTTGCCGGTGCCGGTGGCGCCGGAGACGATCAGGTTGAACTTGGCCTGGACGAGCCCGGACAGCAGGAGCAGCATCTGCTCGTCGAGGGAGCCGAGGCCGATCATCTCGTGGAGCGTGTAGGCGCGGGGGAAGCGGCGGATGGTGAGGGTCGCGCCGGTGAGGGAGAGCGGCGGGATGATGACGTTGACGCGTTCCCCGGAGGGGAGCCGGGCGTCGACCATCGGGTTGGACTCGTCGACGCGGCGGTTGACGGTCGACACGATCCGCTCGATGGTCTGCATCAGCTGGTCGTGGGAGGCGAAGCGGAGCGGGAGGAGTTCGACGCGCCCGCCGCGTTCGATGAAGATCTGGTCGGGACCGTTGACCATGATCTCGGTGATGGAGGCGTCTTCGAGGAGCGGTTCGAGTACGCCGAGCCCGAGGGCCTCGTCGACGACCCGGCGGATCAGCTGGGCGCGTTCCGCGGTGGAGAGGACCGGGCCCTCGCGGCTGATGATGTGGCCGAGGACGCGCTCCAGGCGGGCGCGCCGCTCGGCGGCCGCGAGCGCGGACATCTCGGTGAGGTCGATCTCCTCCAGGAGCTTGGCGCGGAAGGCGGCGACCAGGTGGCCGTCCTCCCTGGCAGCGGCGCCGCCGCCCTTCTCCTCGGGGGCGTTGATCCGGGCGCGCAGGCTCATGGCAGGTCCTCCTGAGGCGTCTCGGGCATCGGCATGGTGGCGGTCTTCTCGACGCTTCCGAGGCCGTCCCAGAAGGGCACGACGGAGGGGATGTCGACGGTGACGGTGACGACGGCCTCGCCTCCGCCGCCGTCGTACGACACGGTGGACCGCTCCGCGACCCAGCCGCTCACCGCCGCGTGGGCAGCGGCCTGGGGGCTGGGCGCGTCCTCGTCGTCGCTGCTCGCCGCCCGGGCCGCGGCGCGGGCCGCCGTGCCCGCCTGCTGGGCGGCGTACGCGGCGATGCCGAGCTGGAGTCCGGCCAGCCCGACGAGGAGCAGGATGGGGAGGAAGCCGAGGTATTCGATGGCGGCCTGGCCGCGGTCGCGGGTCCGGGTCCGGGTGGGCGGCTGTTCCGTCATGGCGTGGGGCCCTCCGCTATCGCGCCGGCCTTGCCTCGTACGGTGAAGAGGCCGCCGACTCCGGGGACGAGGACGGGGACCTGGATCTCGACGACGGCGGTCACCATGCCGTCGCCCGTGGTGCAGCTCGGCCTCGCGCCGCTCTTCCAGGCGCCGTCGAGGTGTCGCAGAGCGGCCTCGCCGCAGTCGTCTCCGACGGCGGCCGCTCGCGCCGCCTCGTCCGCCGCGTTCCCCGCGAGGGTGTACGTGTACCCGACCAGGACGATCTGCCAGAGCAGGGCGAGGGTGAGCAGGATCAGCGGCACCATGCCGAGGAACTCCACCGCCACCTGGCCACGGTCACCCCGTCTCCTGTCGTCGTCCCGGATCGCGGTCATGGGTCAGCGTCCTCCGGTGCGGCGGCGGAGGCCGAGGGAGCCGCGGTCGGCGGCGCGGGCGAGTTGCTTGCCGGGCGGGCCGGGGGTGTCGGTCGCCGGGGCGCCGACGAGGCCGAGCTCGCCCGCGAGGGTCCAGAGGGCCTGCTTGACCGTGGACTTGGCGTCGAGTTCGTGGAGGCGGCCGGCGTCGACGACGGCGGCGAGTTCCTTGAAGTGGGCGGGGACGGCGACGGAGGCGATGCGCGTCCCGGTGATCTTCTGGACGAGGGGCGGCTGGATCTCGGTGGAGCGGTGGTGGCGGTTGACGAGGGTGACGGTCTCCTCGGCCTTGCGGACCTGGAGGCGTTCCCACATCCGTACGGTCCGCTTGGCGGCCCGCACCGCCACCACGTCGGGGGTGGTGACGAGGAGGGCGGTGTCGGCCATCTCGATGGCGGCGGCGTTGGCGCTGTCGAGGCGGGAGCCGCAGTCGACGACGACGACGTCGTGGCGGCCGCGGAGGGCGCTGACGATCTGACGGGCGGCGCGGTCGGTGACTTCTTCGCCGCGTTCGCCTTCGGCGGGGGCGAGGAGGAGGGAGAGGCCGGTCTCGTGGAGGTAGACGGCGTCCTGGAGGACGCGGGGCGAGATGTCGGCGATGGCGGAGAGGTCGGCGACGGAGCGGCGGAACTGGACGTCGAGGTAGGAGGCGATGTCTCCGCTCTGGAGGTCCATGTCGACGAGGGCGACGGTCCGGCCGGAGGCGCGGGCGGCGAGGGCGAGGTGGACGGCGGTCACGGTGGTGCCGACGCCGCCTTTGGCGCCGCTGACGGTGACGACGGTGCCGCCTGGTCCGGTGGGGCGGTCGGCGCCGGCGCCGAGGTGGCGGCGGACTCCGGTGGACCACTGGGCGGCGGCCTGGACGCGGCTGGCGAGTTCCTCGTAGCCGAGGGGGAGGGTGACGAGGCCGCGGGCGCCGGAGTCCATGGCGGCGGAGAAGAGCACGGGGCTGGCGTCGGCGCTGATCAGGACGGTGCCGACGGCGGGGAAGCGGAGGGCGACCTCGCGGACGAGTTCGAGGGCCGGGACGGGCCCGATCCGCTCGTGGACGAGGACGACTTCGGGGAGTTCGTCGACGGAGACGGCGGCGAGGCGCGCGAGGGCGTCGACGAGCTGGGTGGAGTCGGGGACGGGCGGGGCGGGTTCGGCGTCCGGGAGCTGGCTGAGCAGCGTCATGACGGACCGGGCCGCGTCGGGGTCCCCGACGGCCGGCAGGATCCTGGTGGTCATACCGGCCTCACTTGTCCTTTTCGAGCGTGTAGGTGCGGTCGCGCTGGTCGGCGGGGGCGCCGCCGGTGGTGGGCGCGACGAGGGCGAGGCGGACGTGCTCGGCGAACGACTCGGCGTAGGCGACGCGCTGGGTGTCGAGGGTGGAGAGGGCGAAGCTGATGGGGACGGCTTCGGCGCCGGTGCGGCCGGTGTTGCCGGACTGGTCGCGGATGGGGGTGAGTTTGCCGACGTCGAGGACGCGGGCGCCGGCGACGATCACGCGGGACTGGGAGGGGTCGCCCTTCTTCTCGCCGGCGAAGGTGGCGTAGATGTTGACGGTGGCGCCCGCGGTGATCTTGCCGGCGACCCCGGTGGCCGCGTCGATCATGATGGCGATCTCCTGCTGTCCGTCCTGGAGGGCGGGCCGGTCGACGATCATGTCCTCCTGGAGGAGGGAGCCCTCGCGCAGTTCGGTGACGGCGATCTTGCCCTGGATGCGCCGGAGGTCGGTGACGGCGGTCTCGGGGAGCCAGCGCTTCGGCATCGAGATCTTCTCGAACTGGCCGGTGCTGAGGGCCGTGTAGGGCTTCACGTTCTTGGCGATCCGGTACGCGGTGACCTCCGGGCCGACCTTCGAGTTCACGTCGCTGATGACCGCGAGGACGCCGGCGAAGGCGCCGAGCGCGCACAGGACGGACAGCAGCAGCAGGATGACGCCGCGGCGCTGGCGGGAGTTCATGGCCGTACTACCTCGATCGGAGACGTGGGTCCGGACGGACGGGGCGGCTGGTGGGCGGCTGGTCGTGCGGGGGCGTCGCGCCGGGCGGGGTTCACGGCAGGGCGCGGGTGGGGTGCGCGGCGGGGCCGAGGGCCGGGGCGGCGTGGGCGCCGGTCCCCAGGGCGCGGGCGGGGAGGCTGCCGGCGAGGGCGCCGGGGGGCCGGCCGCCGGGGGCGACCGCGCGGGGGGCCTGGTCCGGTGGGGCGAGGGGTGCGGCGCAGAAGCCGCAGCGGTCTCCGATGAGGTCCATGCCGCACCAGTGGCAGGTCTCGCGGCGGACGGAGGAGACGAGTTGGTAGAGGACGGGGAGGTCGGGGAGGTAGGCGGCGAACTCGACGAGTTTGGGGGTGCCCCACCAGGCGGGTGAGGACTCGGGCAGGGGGGTCTCGTGGACGGGGCCGCCGATGCGCCACTGGGGTACGAGGGTGGTGGTGGGCCAGTCGGTCTGGAGGTGGCCGCGGGCGAGGAGGAGTTCGGTGGTGAACTCGGGTCCGGCGAGGGGGGTTTCGCTGTTGCCGAGGCGCACGATCTGGGGGGTGGGTCCGGCGAGGACGGCGAAGTGGGCGCCGGGGAGCCAGCCCTTGAGGTGGGAGCCGAGGCTGACGGGGACGCGGTCGAGCCGGGCGACGGTGCCGAGGACGGCGCCGGCGTAGATGTAGTGGGCGAGGAGCCGGGCGGCGGAGGCGAGGACGCCGGGGCTGAAGTCGCAGCCGGCCAGTTGCCGGAGCTGGCGGACGAGTACGGCCGTGCCGAGGGGCGGCAGGTCGGTCCTGACCAGGGCGATCCGGTCGCTTTCGAGGAGGCCGCGGACGGCGCGGAGGCGTTGTTCGACGGCGGCCGGGGCGGCGGCGGGGCAGACGACGACGACGTGTCCGTACCGGGTGAGGAGGTGCTGCATGTCGGCGACGGAGGCGTCGAGCGGGCGGTTGTCGGGGGGTGGGAGGACGGTGGCGTCCGGGGTCCCCGGGTCGGTCGGTGGCAGCACCAGGTCGGCGCCGGTGACCGCGATCGCTGTCGGCACGTCAGGCTCCCCCGTCCCCTCCGGCCTCCGGTGCACCGGGGGCCGCGGATCACTTACCGCGTTCACGGCGTCACCGCAGGGTGCGACCGTCTCTGCACCCTATCCACGTCCCCCGGGGTGGTGAACACACAATCCGCCAAGCTGTCCCCATCAATTTGCGGGCGGGGTGCGGACCCCCGGCGACCCTTCCCACCCCGGCGTTTGCCGTGGAGGGGCGGGGGCCGCCCGGTGGAGGTGCGGGGGCCGTCAACGCCGTCCTCTGCCAGAGGTCTTGACAACGCGATTGGTCTGGACCAGCTTGTTCCGACAGCGGTGGCCACCGTCGAACCTCCCGCACAGCCTCGTACCCCCGTACGAGTCGCTGACGGATCCTCCGTACGACGACGTACGGCACCTCCACATCCCCAACTCCCCCACCGGAGGATGCACGTGGACCGCACCACCACCCGCCCGCACGGACGCCGTTGGCTCGGCGGAGCCCTCGCGCTCGCCGTCGGCTCCGGGCTCGTCCTCGTCGGCGGAGCCGGCACCGCTCAGGCGGCGGACGTCAACGTCGCCAAGAACGCCGGGTTCGAGAACGGCCTCGCCAACTGGTCCTGTTCCGCGGGCAGCGGCGCCGCCGTCTCCTCCCCGGTCCGCACCGGGACCGGCGCCCTGAAGGCCACCCCGGCCGGCCTCGACAACGCCAAGTGCGTGCAGACCGTGGCCGTCAAGCCCAACTCGACCTACACGCTGAGCGCCTGGGTCCAGGGCGGCTACGCCTACCTCGGCGCGAACGGCACCGGGACCGGCACCGTCTCCACCTGGACGCCCGACAGCCCCTCCTGGAAGCAGCTGACCACCACCTTCACGACCGGGGCGAGCACCACCTCGGTCGAGATCTACACCCACGGCTGGTACGGCACCTCCCCCTACCTCGTGGACGACGTGAGCGTCTACGGCCCCGACGGAGGCGGCGGCCAGGACCCCGACCCGGTCGTCCCGTCCACCCCGGCCGGCCTCGCCGCCGGTTCGGTCACCACGTCCTCCGTCGCCCTGAGCTGGGGCGCGGTCTCCGGCGCCACGAGCTACAAGGTGTACCGGGACGGCGCCAACCCCCAGACGGTGACCGGCACGTCCGCCACGGTCTCCGGGCTCACCGCCGACACCGCGTACCAGTTCCAGGTCTCCGCGGCGAACGCGGCCGGCGAGTCCGCGAAGTCCGCCGCGGTGACCGCGCGCACCGCCAAGCCCACGGACCCGGGCCCCGGCCCGGCCGTCCCGAAGCACGCCGTCACCGGCTACTGGCAGAACTTCGACAACGGCGCCGCCAAGCAGAAGCTGCGGGACGTCCAGGCGGCGTACGACATCATCGCCGTCTCGTTCGCCGACTCGACCACCACGCCCGGCCAGATCACCTTCAACCTCGACCCGGCCGTCGGCTACACCTCGGTCGCCGACTTCAAGGCCGACGTCGCGGCCAAGAAGGCGGCCGGAAAGTCCGTGATCATCTCGGTCGGCGGCGAGAAGGGCAACGTCACGGTCAACAGCGACGCCAGCGCCACCGCCTTCGCCGACAGCGCGTACGCCCTGATGCAGGAGTACGGCTTCAACGGCGTCGACATCGACCTCGAGCACGGCATCAACTCCACGTACCTCGCCAAGGCGCTGCGCCAGCTCTCCGCCAAGGCGGGGTCGAGCCTGGTCATCACGATGGCCCCGCAGACCATCGACATGCAGTCCACCGGCACGGAGTACTTCAAGACCGCGCTCGCCGTGAAGGACATCCTCACGGTCGTCAACACCCAGTACTACAACAGCGGTTCGATGCTCGGTTGCGACGGCAAGGTCTACAGCCAGGGCTCGGTGGACTTCCTCACCGCGCTCGCCTGCATCCAGATCCAGGGCGGCCTCGCCCCGTCGCAGGTCGGCCTCGGCGTCCCCGCCTCCACCCGCGGCGCGGGCAGCGGCTACGTCGACCCGCAGGTCGTGAAGAACGCGCTCGACTGCCTCACCAAGCTCACCGGCTGCGGCACCTTCAAGCCGGCCCAGGCCTGGCCCTCCCTCCGCGGCGCCATGACCTGGTCGACCAACTGGGACGCGACGGCCGGCAACGCCTGGTCGAACGCGGTCGGCCCGCACGTCCACAACCTGCCGTAACCCCGGTTCGCCACCCCCCGCACCACCGCACGCGCCGCGCCGCCGCTCCCCCGGCGGCGCGGCGCCGCCGTCGTCATCGCCCGGGAAGCGGGCCGACGCGGACGACGAGCGCTCCGGCCTCCGCCAGGCCGGGCGCGCGGTCAGCGCGGCGGCAGGTAGTGGGCCAGGACCGATCCGAGCCGGGCCGCCCACTCGTCGATCCGGGCGACCCTGCGCCCGTCGAGCTCACAGGTGTACGTCCCGCCGCCGGCGCGCAGCGACACCGCGACGCGCAGCCCCCGGCCCCGCCGGGTCGGCCAGTACTCCACCCCCACGATCTCCGCCCATCCGAACTCCGCCTCCTCGCCGTAGAGCTGGAGGTGCACGCCGCCGCCGTCGACCACGATCCCCGACGACCGGTCCGCGGCCACGAACTCCGGCCCGGGCTGCGGCGGCAGGGACGGCGGCGGTGGCGGCGCCCAGCCCGCCTGCGGCCCGACGGGCGGCCTCGTCGCCGCGACCGACGGCGGCACGGGAAACACCCGCGGGTCGGTGACGGGAGCGGCCTGCGGCGCCCCGAACCCCGCCTGCGGGGGTACGGGGAGCGCGGGCGCGTCGACGACCGGGACCGAGTACGGCACCCCGGGCTGCGGGGTCGACGGAGACGCGGGCGTGTCGACGACGGGTACCGAGTACGGCACCCCGGACTGCGGGGTCGACGGAGACGCGGGCGCGTCGACGACGGGAGCCGGGTGCGGCGCACCGAACCCCGGGCCCGGCGCCCCGAATCCGGTGCCGGGCGCGCCGAACGCCGCCTCCGGGGCGGCGGGGGCGCGGGGCTCCTCGCCGCCCAGGGCGTCCAGGATCTCGTCGGGGGTGGGCCGTTCGGCCGGGTTCTTGGCGAGGCAGCGGCCGACGAGGTCGCGGAGGGACTCGGGGACGGTGGCGAGGTCGGGGGCCTCGTGCACGGAGCGGTACATGAGGCCCATCGGGGTGCCGTCGCCGAAGGGGCGGCCGCCGGTCGCGGCGACGAGGACGGCGCCGAGGGCGAACACGTCGGCGGCGCCCGTCACCTCCTCGCCGAGGGCCTGTTCGGGGGCGAGGTAGCCGGGGGTGCCGAAGGCGGATCCGGTGGCGGTGAGCCGGGTGGACTCCAGGGCGCGGGCGATGCCGAAGTCGAGGACGCGGGGGCCGTCGGGGGCCATCACGATGTTGCCGGGCTTGAGGTCGCGGTGGACGAGCCCGCAGGCGTGGATGGCCTCCAGGGCCTCGGCGAGTGCGGCGCCGAGCGCGCGCAGCCGGTCCTCGCCCATCGGGCCCTCGGCGGTGAGGAGTCCGGAGAGGGTGGGGCCGGGGATGTAGGCGGTGGCGAGCCAGGGCGCCTCGGCGTCGGGGTCGGCGTCGACGACCTGCGCCGTGTGGAAGCCGCCGACCTGCCGGGCGGCGGCGACCTCGGCGCGGAAGCGGGCGCGGAAGGAAGGATCGGAGGCGAGTTCCGGCCGCGCGACTTTGACGGCGACGGCGCGCCCGCCGCGCGATCGGGCGAGATAGACGGTGCCCATGCCGCCTTCGCCTAGCTTGTGCTCGATGACGTATCTACCGACGAGGGTCCCCACGCGGGACAGTATGGCCGAACTCGCTACCTTGACCGGTCCATGACATAGCCCCACCATGTGCCTCGGACACCCGCACGAGTTTGTCGCACTCCCCCACACTCCCCACCCAGGAGACATCATGCGACGTCCCACCCGCGGCAGAAGGTCCGCCACCCTCGCGGCCCTCGTGGCGCTCGCCCTCGCGGCGCCCCTCTCCGCCCTCTCCTCTCCCGCCGGGGCAGACCCGGCACCGACCGCCGCCCGCATCGCCTCCGGCGCCGAGGAGGTGATCCGGCAGTACGAGGTCGCCGGGCCGTCCACCCCGGCCGCCCGCACCGCGCTCACCGCCACCGGCGTCTCGATCGACGAGGTCGACGCCCGCTCGGTCGTCGTCAGCGCCAACACCGCGCAGCTGGCGAACCTCAAGGCGCTCGGCTACAAGCCGATCGCGCTCCCCGGACCGCCGGACCGCACGGCCGAGGGCGGCAAGACGGCCGGCCCGCTCGACTTCCCCTCCGCCGACGCGAAGTACCACAACTACGCGGAGGCGAACGCGGAGATCGACCAGCGCCTCGCCGCCTACCCGTCCATCATGCGCAAGCAGGTCATCGGGAAGTCGTACCAGGGCCGGGACATCGTCGCCATCAAGATCAGCGACAACGTCGCCACCGACGAGAACGAGCCCGAAGTCCTCTTCACCCACCACCAGCACGCCCGCGAGCACCTCACCGTCGAGATGGCGCTGTACCTGCTGCGCGAACTCGGCGCGGGCTACGGCACGGACTCCCGCATCACCAACGCGGTGAACGGCCGCGAGATCTGGATCGTCCCGGACCTCAACCCCGACGGCGGCGAGTACGACATCGCCTCCGGCTCGTACCGCAGCTGGCGCAAGAACCGCCAGCCCAACTCCGGCTCGTCCTACATCGGCACCGACACCAACCGGAACTGGAACTACAAGTGGGGCTGCTGCGGCGGCTCCTCCGGCTCCAAGAGCTCCGAGACCTACCGCGGCGCGGCCCCCGAGTCCGCCCCCGAGGTCAAGGTCGTCGCCGACTTCGTCCGCTCCCGGGTGATCGGCGGCAAGCAGCAGATCTCCGCGGCGATCGACTTCCACACCTACAGCGAGCTGGTCCTCTGGCCCTTCGGCTGGACCACCGCCAACACCACCACCGGCATGACCCAGGACGACCGGGACGCCTTCGCGACCGTCGGCGGCAAGATGGCCGCGAGCAACGGCTACACCCCCGAGCAGTCCAGCGACCTCTACATCACCGACGGGTCCATCGACGACTACCTCTGGGGCTCCCAGCGGATCTTCGCCTACACCTTCGAGATGTACCCGACCTCCTCCTCCGGCGGCGGCTTCTACCCGCCCGACGAGGTCATCGAGCGCGAGACCTCCCGCAACCGCGACGCCGTCCTCCAACTCCTGGAGAACGCCGACTGCATGTACCGCTCCATCGGCAAGCAGGCCCAGTACTGCACGGCCTGACCCCCTGAGCACACCGCCGGGGCCGACAGGAGGAACCTCTCCTGCCGGCCCCGGCGGCCATGTCACGGAAGGATCGTCATCCTCGTGTCCACGCGCCCCTGCCCCCGTCAGTCCAGGACCGCCAGGGCGTCGATCTCGATGAGGAGGCCGGCGGGGAGGCCGACGTAGACGGTGGTGCGGGCGGAGGCGGGGGCCTTGAGGTCCTGGTCCTCGAAGTACTGGTTGTAGAGGGCGTTCATCTCGGCGAAGTGGTCGACGTCGGTGAGGTACACGCGCATCATCATGACGTCGTCCCAGGTCGCGCCGCCCTCCTCCAGGATGGCCTTGACGTTGGCGAACGTCTGGAGGGTCTGCTCGCGGAGGGTGGGGCCGGCGACGGTGGGGGCCTGGCCCTCGACGGCGGGGAGGAAGCCGACCTGGCCGGCGACCTGGAGGATGTTGCCCTTGCGCACGCCGTGCGAGAACTTCGCGGGCGGGGCGGTGTGGGTGGCGGGGGTCAGGGCGGTCTTCTCGGTCATGCGGTCGGTTCCTCGGTTTCCTTCGTCGGGGCGGTACCGGAGTACTCGCGGCTGATGGCGTCCGCGGTGCGGCGCACCTGCGGGAGGAGCGTGAGGAGTTCCTCGGCCGTGACGACGACGTTGGGCGCCGAGACCGACATGGCGGCGACGACCCGGCCGTCGGCGCCGCGGATGGGCGCGCCGACGCAGTTGATGGACTCCTCGTGGCCACCGAGGTCGGTGGCCCAGCCCTGTTCGCGTACGGTCGCCAGCTCCTTGAGGAAGGCGGCGGCGTTCGGGGTCGAACGGGGGGTGTACGGGGGGTAGTCGAGCTTGGCGGCGACGGCGCGGCGCTCGGCCTCGGGAAGGTCGGCGAGGAGCAGTTTGGCGACGGCGGCGACGGTGATCGCGACGGGCCTCCCGATGCGCGAGTACATGCGGACCGGGTAGCGGCTCTCGACCTTGTCGATGTAGAGGACCTCGCCCTCCTCGTACACGGCGAGGTGGACGGTGTGCCCGATGCGCTCGTTGAGGGCGACGAGGTAGGGGTGGGCGATGTCGCGGATGTCGAGGTTCTCGACGGCCTCCTGGGCGAGGGCGAAGAGGCGGGCGCCGAGGCGGTAGCGCTGGTCCTGCTGCCGGTGGACGAGGCCGTGCTCGTGGAGGGTGCGCAGGAGGCGCAGGGCCGTGGACTTGTGGACGCCGAGCCGCTCGGCGACCTGCCCGAGGTCGGCGGGGCCCTGGGCGAGCAGCGGCAGGATGCTGAGCGCCCGGTCGACGGTCTGGCTCATGGCGTGCGTACCTCCTGGTCGTCCCCCGTCCGGCCGGGGCCCTGCTGGTCGGCCTCCGTCCAGCCGGGGCCGAGGTGAAGTGTCTCCCAGGCGGCGGTGTCGAGCGCGGCCAGCCGGTCGGCGTGGGCGCGGCGGGGCGGCGGGGCCAGGTCGCCGGGGGCGGTGAGGGCGGCGGCGGCCATGAGGTGGCCGTGCCGGAGCCGGGTCGGCATGTCGAGGCCGCGGAGGGTGGCGGAGAGGAATCCGGCGGCGAAGGCGTCGCCGGCGCCGACGGTGGAGACGACGTCGACGCGGGGCGGGCGCTGGAGGAATCCCACGCCGTCGGCGTCCTCGATGTCCGCGTACGACTCGGGGCGGCGGTCGACGGCGTAGGCGCCGCCCTTGCCGAGCTTGAGGACGACGGTCTCGGGTCCGGCGACGAGTTCGGTGACGGCCCCGGTGCCCTTCAGGCCCCACAGGGCCTTCGCCTCGTCGGCGCCCACGAAGACCAGGTCGGCGCGGCGGGCGAGTTCGAGGAGCACCTCGGGGGCGCTGCCGTCGCGCCACAGGCCGGGCCGGTGGTTGACGTCGAAGGAGACGAGCGGGCGGCCGGGGCGGGGGGCGGTGAGGTCCCGGACGAGGTCGAGGCAGTCGGCGGAGAGGGCGGCGGTGATGCCGGTGAGGTGGAGGATCCGGGCGTCGGCGACGGAGTCGTAGGGGACGGTGGCGGGCGACATGGCCGAGGCGGCCGATCCGGCCCGGTAGTAGACGACCTCGTGGGCGTCGGTGGACCGGTCCTCGTCGGTGCGGAAGTAGACGCCGGTGGGCCGGTGCGGGTCGCGGCCGACGGCGGTGACGTCGACGCCGTGGCCGCCGATGGCCTCGACGAGGTGGTCGCCGAAGCCGTCGCGGCCGACGCGGCCGACCCATCGGGTGCGGTGTCCGGCGGCGGCGAGGGTGCAGGCGACGTTGGACTCGGCGCCGCCGATCGCGCGGGTGAAGGAGGGGACGTCGGCGAGGCGGCCCGGCCTGGAGGGGAGGAAGGTCACCATGGACTCGCCGAGGCAGACGACCTCCGGGGGCGCGTGTCCGCTCACTCTCGGGCTCCCTGGGACTCCTACGGGTCCATTGACCCGGCCTTGGCCCGGATGTTAGACAGCCATGAGCACAATGCGCAATGAGCGTTGCATTCCGCGCAACGACCACGACGAGGAGGCCTCATGCCCGACGCGGCGAACGAGACGAAGCCCGACCAGGCGACGGCGAAGCCCGACCAGGCGGCCGAGCGCGTCGACGACCGCTTCAAGGGCCTTCCCCCGGACGCCGAGGGCCTGACCGTGGGCGAGCTCGCCGCCCAGCGGCGCGACCTGTTCACCGGCGGCTTCACCACGCCCGTCCTCGCCCTCTCCGCCGAGTCCGTCGAGCACAACCTGCGCCTCCTGGAGGTGTACGCGGAGCGGCACGGCCTCGCCTTCGCCCCGCACGGCAAAACGTCCATGGCCCCGCAGCTCTTCGACCGGCAGATGGAGCACGGCGCCTGGGGCATCACCGCCGCCGTGCCCCACCAGGCCCGCGTCTACCGCACCCACGGCATCTCCCGGATCTTCCTCGCCAACGAGCTCGTGGACGCCGTCGCCCTGCGCTGGCTCGCCGCCGAACTCGACGCCGACCCCGACCTCCGCTTCGTCTGCTACGTCGACTCCGTGCGCGGCGTCGAGCTGATGGACGAGGCCCTGCGCGCCGCCGGCGCCGGCCGCCCGGTGGACGTCGTCGTCGAGCTGGGCGCCGGCGAGGGGGCCCGTACCGGCGTCCGCACGGAGGCCGGGTGCGCCGCCGTCGCCGACGCGGTCGCCGCGACCAGCACGCTCCGCCTGGTCGGCGTCGCCGGATACGAGGGCGAGGTGCCGGAGGCCACGCCCGAGCGGGTCGAGGCGTGGCTGCGCCGACTGACCGCGCTCGCGGTCGAGTTCGACAAGGCCGGCCGCTTCCGCCCGGACGGCGGCGTCGAGGAGATCATCGTGAGCGCGGGCGGCAGCGCCTGGTTCGACACGGTCGCCGACGTCTTCGCCGAGCTGCCCGAACTGTCGTTGCCCACCCTGAAGTTGCTGCGCTCGGGCGCGTACGTCTCGCACGACGACGGCCAGTACCGCAACCTGACCCCCTTCAACCGGGTCCCCGAAGAGGGCGCGCTGCAGCCCGCGTTCCGGCTGTGGTCGCAGGTCGTGTCCCGTCCCACCGACGAGCAGGCCTTCACCAACGCGGGCAAGCGCGACGCCGCCCACGACCTGCACCTCCCCGAGGCGCAGGTCGTCCGCGACGCCCGCACGGGCGAGATCCGGGCCGCCGAGGGCATCACCGTCACGAAGCTCTCCGACCAGCACGCCTGGCTCCGCACCGAACCCGGGGCGGACGTCGAGGTCGGCGACTGGGTGGGCATGGGCCTGTCGCACCCCTGCACCTCCTTCGACAAGTGGCAGCTCATCCCGCTCGTCGAGGCGGACGGCACCGTCGTCGACTACATCCGCACCTACTTCTAGGAGCCGGGAGCCCCGCCATGGAACTCGTCATCCGCGACGCGGAGGTCGTCGACGGCAGCGGCGGCCCCTCCTACCGGGCCGACGTGGCGATCGACCGCGGCCGGATCGCCGCGATCGTCAAGGAGGGCGCGGCGGCCGGCTGCCAGCGCCCCACCGGCCGCCGCGTCCTGGACGCCGAGGGCCTGGTCCTCTCCCCCGGCTTCGTCGACATGCACGCCCACAGCGACCTCGCGCTGCTCCGCGACCCGGACCACAGCGCGAAGGCCGCGCAGGGCGTGACCCTCGAAGTCCTGGGCCAGGACGGCCTGTCGTACGCCCCCGTCGACGACCGCACGCTCGCGGAGGTACGCCGGGCCATCACCGGCTGGAACGGCGACGGGTCCGACGTCGACCTCGACTGGCGCACGATCGGCGAGTACCTGGACCGCCTCGACCGGGCCCACGGGGGCCGCGGGATCGCGGTCAACGCCGCGTACCTCGTCCCCCAGGGCACGGTCCGGATGCACGCGATGGGCTGGGAGGACCGCCCCGCGACGAAGGTCGAGCTCGACCGGATGCGCCGGCTCGTCGCGGAGGGCCTCGAACAGGGCGCGGTCGGCATGTCCTCCGGCCTCACCTACACCCCCGGCATGTACGCGCCGGACGCCGAACTCACCGAACTCTGCCGCGTCGTGGCCCGGTACGGCGGCTACTACTGCCCGCACCACCGCTCGTACGGCGCCGGTGCGCTCCGGGCGTACGAGGAGATGGTCGCCCTCACCCGGGAGGCGGGCTGCCCGCTCCACCTCGCCCACGCCACCATGAACTTCGGGGTCAACGAGGGCCGGGCGCCCGAACTCCTCGCCCTCCTCGACGAGGCGCTCGACGCGGGCGCGGACATCAGCCTCGACACGTACCCGTACACCCCCGGCTGCACGACCCTCGTCGCCCTCCTCCCCGGCTGGGCGAGCGAAGGCGGCCCCGAGGCGGTCCTCGCGCGCCTCAGGGACGACACGGCCGCGGAACGCATCCGCCACCACCTGGAGGACCTCGGCTCGGACGGCTGCCACGGCGTGCCGGTCGACTGGGACACCGTCGAGATCTCCGGCGTCTCCGACCCCTCCCTCGCGGACCACGTCGGCCGCCGCGTCGACGGCTGGCCCACCGCCCGCCGCCTCCTGCTCGACGACCGGCTCGGCACCACGATCCTCCAGCACGTCGGCCACGAGGAGAACGTCCGGGCGATCATGCGCCACCGCGTCCACACCGGCGGCTCCGACGGCATCCTCCACGGCCTCAAGCCCCACCCCCGCGCCTACGGCACCTTCCCGGAGTACCTCGGCCGCTACGTCCGCGACCTCGGCGTCCTCACGCTGGAGGAATGCGTCGCCCACCTGACCTCCCGCCCCGCCGCCCGCCTCCGCCTCCCCGACCGCGGCCTCGTCCGCGAGCACTACCGCGCCGACCTCGTCCTCTTCGACCCCGCCACCATCGCCTCCAAGGCCACCTACGCCTCGCCCCGCACCCTCCCCACCGGCATCCCCCACGTCCTCGTCGACGGCACCTTCGTCATCGAAGACGGCACCCGCACGGACGCCCTGGCAGGCCGTGCGATCCGCAGAACCCCGGCGTGAACCCGGCCGTACGCGGGCTCCCGCGCTCCTAGAGCCGCGCCCGCACCCAGGCGGGATCCGGATTCACGTGCGCCCGCCCCTCGACCACGACGGTCGGCACCGTCTCGTCGCCACCGGTCGCCGCACGCACCGCCGCCGCCCCCTCCGGGTCCCGCCAGATGTTCACCCAGTGGGCCCGCCGCCCCCGCACGCCGAGCCGGAACCGCAGCCGCAGGCAGTACGCGCACCCCGGCCGCCAGTAGACGACCGGCCGACCGTCGAGCGCCGCCCGGCGCCCCGCCTCCGCCGCGCCCACCGACCTCGGGAACACCAGCGGCGAGGTCGCGAACGCGAGCAGCGCGAACAGCAGGGCGAAGGTGGCGGCCCCGACGTGGCTGCCGTCGGCGGCCTTGTCCGTCGCGACGAGTCCGCCGCAGAGCAGCATCAGCACCGGGAGTATCCACACACGCGTCATGGCGCCGGACGCTACCTGGACCGGGCTTCCTCGGGATACGGCCGCGCGCCGGCGCCCACCGCCCCGGCCGCCGGCCACGGGTCCCGCCGCATCCACACCAGCCCGAGCACGAGCACGCCGGCCGCGACCACGAACCCGTACCAGGGCGTGTGGCCCGACGGCGCCGTCTCGTACACGAGCGCCGCGGAGAGGACGGCGAGGACCTGCCCGGCCCGGCTGTGCCAGGCGACCGCGGCGACGGCGACGGTGCCCCACAGCAGGTACCAGGGCTGCACCATGGGCGAGAGCGCCACCAGGGCGACGAGGGAGAGGCCGAGCCCGAGGACGGGGTCGATCCGGCCGCGCCAGGCCCGCCAGGCGAGCGCGGCGATGATCGCGAGGGCCGCGAGCAGGCCGAGCTTCTGCACGACGCCCTTGACGGGGTCGGGGTCGTCGGCGACCAGCGTGCCGAGGGCGAGCCCGAGGTCGCTGGTGAGGGAGAGCGGGGTGTGGATGGCCCCGGCGACGCTCTGCGTGCCGAGCCAGCCGAACCCGGTCCCCGCCGCGAGGGTCGCCCCCGCGGCCACACCGCCCGCGACGAGGCCCGGCAGGACGAGGCCCTTCACGACACCGCGTACGCCGCCGTCCCGCCGCGCGATCATCACACCGACGAACAGCAGCGCGACCGCCGCCGGCGACTTGACCATCACCGCGAGGCCGATCAGGACGCAGCCGGTCACCCACCGCCCGCGCACGGCGAGCAGCACCCCGCCCAGCATGAGCCCGATCATCAGCCCGTCGTTGTGCGCGCCGCCGACGACGTGCACGAGCAGCAGCGGGTTGAGCGCGGCCAGCCACAGCGCCCCGCCGGTACGGCCGGGGTCGCCTGGGTCGCCGGGACCGCCGGGACCGCCGGAGCCCCCGGCTGCCCCGCCGGAGCCGCCCGCGAGGCCCCGTACGGCCCAGACGATCAGCGCGAGCGCGCCGAGCGCGACGAGCCGCGTCCCGAGGACGGCGGGCACGACCGCCCCGCCGGTCAGCTTGACCACGGCCTCGGCGAGGAGGAGGAAGACGGGCCCGTACGGCGCGGGCGTGTCGGTCCAGTTCCCCCCGACGCTCGCCGCGGCGTCGGCGCCGAGGTCGCCGGGAGCGAGGACGGACGGCCCCGCACCGTAGACGTCGTGGCCCTCGAGGACCATCCCGCCCTGGGCGATGTAGCTGTACACGTCCGCACTGTGCAGCGGCGGGGCGAGGAACAGCGGCGCGGCCCAGCAGCAGAGGGTGGCGAGCACCCCGTCCCGTACGCCCCGGGCGAGCAGCACCCCGTACCGCCACCAGGCGGCGACCAGCAAGGTCAGGCCGAGGTAGGCGAGGACGGCGCCGGCCGTGGCGATCCCGGTGCCGCGCGGCTGCCACACCGGCCCGCCGCCGAGCACCGGAAGCGCACCGGCCCCGTATCCCCCGACGGCGACGGCGAGCGACCCGGCCGCACCCAGCCACCGGCATCCGGAGGCAGTGAAAACCCACATGACGCGCCAACCTATCCCGCCGTGGAGTGCCCCACGGCGGCCGTCCGGTCCAGGGTCTCGGTCGCGGTGCCCGTGCGCTGCATCCGGTGCCAGCGGAGTCGGCTGCCCAGGAGCGCGGTCACCACGGACTGGACGACGACCAGGTACATCAGCTGGCGGTAGACGACGATCTGCAGGGGCAGGGTCCAGATCGGCTCGAACCGTTCGCGGTCCAGGCGGAGCGCGTAGACGGCCGTGCCGACCTGTACCGCCGTGAAGCCGAGCCAGACGCCCAGGGCCTGACCGGGGTCCTGGAAGAGCAGCCCGTAGACGGCGAAGACGTCGACCAGCGGGGCGAGCAGGGGCAGCACGGTCTGGAAGAGCAGCAGGTAGAGGAGGCCGCGGCGGCCGAGCTTGCCGGACTGGCCGCCCTCGACGACCGCCCTGCGGTGCTTCCACATCGCCTGGAGGGTGCCGTAGCACCACCGGTAGCGCTGCTTCCACAGCTGCCGGACCGTGGCGGGGGCCTCGGTCCAGGCGATGGCGGACTCCTCGTAGACGACGCGCCAGCCGGCCCGGCACAGCGCCATCGTGAGGTCGGTGTCCTCGGCGAGGGTGTCCTCGCTGACCCCGCCGACGCCGGCCAGCGCGTCCCTGCGGAAGGCGCCGATGGCGCCGGGGACGGTGGGCATGCACTCCAGGACGTCGTACATGCGCCGGTCGAGGTTGAAGCCGATCACGTACTCGAGGTGCTGCCACCGGCCGAGGACGCCCTGCCGGTTGCCGACCTTGGTGTTGCCGCTGACCGCGCCGACGCGGGGGTCGGCGAGCGGCTGGATCAGGCGGCGGACGGCGTCGGGCTCGAAGACGGTGTCGCCGTCGATCATCACGACGACGTCGTGGTGGGCCCAGGCGAGGCCGGTGTTGAGGGCGGCGGCCTTGCCGGCGTTGGGCTGGCGCACCACCATCACCCGCGGGTCGTCGATGGACTCGGCGATCTCGAACGTGCGGTCGGAGGAACCGTCGTCGATGACGACGACCTGGATCTCCTCGTACGTCGACGCGAGCAGGGAGCGGACCGTCGCCTCGATCCCGGCCTCCTCGTTGTAGGCGGGCACGAGGATCGAGACCGGCTCGGTGACCGGGGGCAGCCGGGGTGCGCCGCGGCGGCGCCGGGAGCGGGTGCGGCGGACGTGAACGCGGGCGACACCGAGGAGGAGGACGAGCCGGACCGCGGTGATGACGCCGGCCACGGCGAGCAGCCAGTTCATGGCGTCGGCGAAGGCGCGGGAGCCGTCCTGCGCCTGGACGAAGGCGGCGCCCTTCCATTCGGCGAGCGCCGAGACGTGGTACGTGGTGTCGGTGAGGCCGAGGGCCAGGCCGACCGAGGTGTGGCGCGTGGTGCCGCCGGGGTGCGCGAGGAGCTTCTCGGTCTCGTCGACGGCCTGCGGGGAGCCGGTGAGCTGGAGGACGGACTTCCCGTCGGCGGCCACCAGGACGTAGCCGGCCTGCGCGACGCGCTGCCCGGCCTCCCACTGCCCCTCGCAGAGCGTGGCGAGCCCGGTGGTGTGGGGCAGCCGCAGCAGCCGGGTGCCGAGGCCGGTGCTCGCGGCGAGGGCGTTCTGGGCGAAGGACAGCTCCAGGTCGGCACGGGTGGCCGAGACCTGGGCGAGGTCGACGTCGGTGTACGTGTGCGAACCGATCTCGTGGCCTTCGGCGACGATGCGCCGGACCAGGTCGGGGTGGGCCGCGGCCTCGGAGCCGGTCAGGAAGAAGGTCGCCTTCGCGTGCCTGGCCGCGAGGACGTCGAGGAGGCGCGGGGTCCAGTCCGGGCTCGGCCCGCCGTCGTAGGTGAGCGCCACGGTGCCGTCGGGCGGGGTGGCGCTGCGCACGATGCCGTTCCGGTCCACCTGGACGACGGGCCCTTCGCCCCGCGTCTCGGGCGCGGTCGGGCAGTGCGCCTGCGGCGCGCCGGTGGCGGCTATCTCGTGGCGGCCGTAGCCGGCGAAGACGAGGGCCGTGGCGGCCACGAGCAGGATCAGGCAGAGCATGGCCCAGTGGGCCCGGGGGTCCTTGCGCAGCGCGTGTCGGGTGCGGGGGCCGCCGGACGAGCCGGACGCGGCCGCCGCCGCGGGCCGGGCCGGCGGGGCGGGGGCGTCGTGGGTCCCGGGTCCGCCCGTCACCGGATGCGCGCTGTACGGGTCGTCGTGGGGGGCGTACGGCTCCGGGGCCGAGAACCCGTCGCCCTGCCCGTACGCGTACGCCGGGCCGGGCTGCCCCGGGTGGGCGGGGTGGGGCGGCTGGGCGGGCTGACCCGGGTGGGCGGGGTGGATCGACTGGGCGGGCTGACCCGGGTGGATCGACTGGGCGGGGTGGACGGGATGGGCGGGGTGGACCGGCTGCTCGTACGCGTTGCCGTCGCCGTACCCGTACGCCTGCCCGCCGTCCTGGGGCCCCGGATACCCCGGGCCGTGATGTCCGCGGCCGTCGTACCCGGGCTCGGCGTAGCCGGACCCTTCGTAGCCGGGTCCCCCGGGCCAGTGGCCGTCGTGCCCGTGGTCGTCGTGCCCGTGGTCGTCGTGCCGGTAGCCGTCGTGTGCGCCGCCGGTCACTTGGGTCGCTTCGTGGCGCCGGGCGCCTCGTCGGCCTTGCCGGGGCCGTCGCCGGAGTCGGAGTTGCCCCCGCTCGTGCCGGACGTGGCCGTCGGCGCCGGGGCGGTGGTCCTGGAGGTGCCGCCGGTGGGCGTGGGGGACGCGTTCGTCTTCCCGGCCGAGGGCGTCGCCGTGGCCGGGGCGTCGGAGGTCCGGGCGGTGGGGCTCGGGGTGGCCGTACGCCGCGCCGCGCCGTCCGAGGCCCCGGACTCCGTGGCCTCCGGCTGGATGAGCGCCGGGGCGTCCCGCTTCTCGTCGTCCGCCCAGGGCAGCGGGCCTCCCGCGGGGCCGGCGCCGAAGGATCCGGCGACGACGACGGCGAGGAATCCGAGGCACGCGACACCCACCCCGGCAGTCGCCCACCGCACCGTGCGGCCGCGTCGCCCCGAGGCGTCGACGAAGACGCTGTTGTCCTGGTGACTCATGTGCGCGCATTGTAGGGAGCACGACACCACAGTGCGAGTCCACACACATTCCGGACAAGCTTCCGGCGCGGTGGCGACATGCCTCGGTGTCCGACGTGTCCCAAAACACGAGGCGTCCCGGCCCACCCCGCCGTAAGCTCTCGACATGCAGGTGATCCAGTCCACGAAGCTCGCCAACGTCTGTTACGAAATCCGGGGTCCGGTGCTCGAAGAGGCGATGCGGCTTGAGGCCGCGGGTCATCGCATCCTCAAGCTCAACACGGGCAACCCCGCCGCCTTCGGCTTCGAGTGCCCGCCGGCCATCCTCGAGGACGTGCTGCGCAACCTCTCCGAGGCGCACGGCTACGGCGACGCGAAGGGCCTGCTGGCGGCCCGCCGGGCGGTGATGAGCCACTACGAGACCAAGGGCATCCCGCTCTCCGTCGAGGACATCTACCTCGGCAACGGCGTCTCCGAGCTGATCCAGATGGCGATGCAGGCGCTCCTCGACGACGGTGACGAGGTCCTCGTCCCGGCTCCGGACTATCCGCTGTGGACGGCCTCGGTGTCGCTCGCGGGCGGTACGGCCGTGCACTACCGCTGCGACGAGCAGGCGGACTGGATGCCGGACCTGGCGGACATCGAGCGGAAGATCACGGACCGCACCAAGGCGATCGTGATCATCAACCCGAACAACCCGACGGGCGCGGTCTACGACGACGAGATGCTGCGCGGTCTGACGGAGATCGCCCGGCGCCACGGCCTGGTGGTCTGCTCGGACGAGATCTACGACAAGATCCTCTACGACGGCACCACGCACACGCCGACCGCCGCCATCGCCCCCGACCTCCTCTGCCTCACGTTCAACGGGATGAGCAAGAACTACCGGGTGGCGGGCTTCCGCTCCGGCTGGCTCGCGGTCTGCGGTCCGAAGCACCACGCGTCCTCGTACATCGAGGGCCTCACGATCCTCGCGAACATGCGCCTCTGCGCGAACATGCCGGCGCAGCACGCGGTGGCCGCCGCGTTGCAGGGCCGGCAGTCGATCGAGGACCTGGTGCAGCCGGGCGGGCGGCTCCTGGAGCAGCGGGACACGGCGTACGAGCTGCTGACCCAGATCCCGGGCGTGACGTGCGTGAAGCCGAAGGGCGCGCTGTACCTCTTCCCGCGGCTCGACCCGAACGTCTACAAGATCAAGGACGACCGGCAGATGGTCCTCGACCTGCTGCGGGCCGAGAAGATCATGGTCGTGCACGGGACGGGCTTCAACTGGCACGAGCCGGACCACTTCCGGATCGTCACGCTGCCGGCGGCGGCCGACCTGGCGGACGCGGTGACGCGGATCGGCCGGTTCCTGGACGGTTACAGCCAGCCGTAGCGGACCAGCACTCGGACAACACTCAACTTTAGACCGTATCCAAGCTAGGATGGCCTTCGAGCAATCAGGAGGCCGTCCATGTACGAACCGATCCGCACCAAGTCGGTCCACCGGATGGCCGACGACGACCACGCGTATCCGCACCGCTCCCGCGAGGAGGAGCTGGACATCCAGCTCGCCGGACACCTCGCCGCCCTGCTCGCCGTCACCGACGAGCTCGGCGACACGGAGGCCGGCGAGCTCATCGCCCGGCAGGTGGCGCGGCTGCGCGGCGCACCGCCCGCGCGGCACGCGGCCCTGAGCGGTGCGTCCGCGCAGGACCTGCACCGCAAGGCGCACGCCCTCGCGGGCCGCGCACTGGTCGTCGCCGCCTCCCGGGCCGACACGGCCGCCGCGATCCTCGCCGCCGGGCGTATGGACGCGCACACCGCGGCACTGACCGGGGACACCCTGGTCGCCGCCCCCTGACGGCCCCGGTCCGCGCGGCACGAACCGCGCGGACCGGGCGCCACCCAACCGGACACCCCTCCGGGCACCTCACCAGGCATCCCGCCGAACATCCCGCCGGGCACCTCACCGGACATCCCGTCGGACATCCCACCGGGCACCCACCCGTCACCCCGGAACACCCGGGATACGGCACGCCTCGCTCCGGTTCAGTACCGGGATCGGCACTTCACCTCCCGTACACCCGACTCCCCCTGGAATGTGGGTTTCCGCGAGCACGCTGCCCGCGTGAGACGCATCCTGGGAATCGTCCTGGCCGTCCTGCTCCTCGGCGGCGTGGCCGCCGTCCTCGTGACGGGCGGCGACAAGGACACGGACACGGCAACGAAGACCGTGCGAGGAGTCATCGGGTCGGAGAAGGCGGAGTACTTCACCGACCCCCAAGTGGTGAAGGCCCTGGCCGCCAAGGGCTTCACCGTGGGCACCGAGACCTCCGGGTCCTGGGACATGGAGGAACTGCCCCTCGACGGCTACGACTTCGCCTTCCCCTCCTCCAAGGGGCCGGCCGACGAGCTGCGCGCCAAGGCGGCGGCCAAGACGAAGGACAAGGCGGCCACGGCCCCGCTGCGGCCCTTCTACTCGCCGCTCGTCGTCGTCGCGCACAGCGGCGCCGCCCGGGTCCTCGCCGACAACGGCCTGGCGACCCTCGGCCCGCGCGGGACGAGCGGCACCCTGAAGATGGACGCCTACCTGGCCGCGGCCCGGGCCGACCGGACCTGGCAGCAGCTCAAGGGCTCGGCCGGCCACGCCGAGCTGAGCGGCACCCTCTTCATCACCTCCACCGACCCGGTCGCCTCCAACTCCGGCGCCCTCTACCTCGCCGCAGCGAGCTACGTCGCCGACGGCGGACGGGTCGCGGGCGACAAGGCCGCCGTCACCCGCACCGCGCCCCTGCTGCGCAAGCTGGTCCAGGTGCAGGGCGCCCAGCAGACCTCGTCGGACGGCCCGTTCAGGGACTTCGTCAGCGGCGTCGGCAACCCGCTCGTCCTCGTGTACGAGTCCCAGGTCGCCGCCCAGCTGCTCGCGGGCCGCCCCATGGGCGACCTCGTCGTCCTCTACCCGGACACCACGGTCAACAGCGACCACACGCTCGTCCCGCTCACCGAGAACGGCCGGGCGCTCGGCGAACTCCTCGCCACCGACCCCGAGTTGCGCAGGCTCGCGGTCCGCCACGGCTTTCGGCCGCAGGGCGCGGCGAGCGAGTTCACCACCGCGACGGACGGCCACACCGCCTACCTCAACCAGACACTGAGCGGAGTCCGCCAGGCGCCCGTGCCCACCAGCGTGGTGCTGCACGAGATGGCGCTGCGGGCCCGCGACCAGGGGGACACCGCATGACCACGCCCGAGGACCCGAGAAGAACGATGGCCCTGACCCCGCCCGAGCAGGACGCCCCGCTCGTCCTCACGCCGCCCGAGCCCGTGCCGGCCGTCCGCGCCGAGCAGGCCTCCGGCCTCGTGCCGCTCGACGAGTCCGTCCGTACGGAGATGTCCCGCCGGGCCGTCGAGTACGTCGGCTCCCTGTCCGGACTCGACCCGCGCTCCCCCGAGTTCGCCGGCCGCATCGGCGAGATCGCGGCGCTCGGCGCGGGCGAGATGCGCTCCGCCGCCCAGCAGTCCAACCGGATGCTGGACCGCACGGTCCGCTCGCTCGGCCAGGGCGGCGGGGACGCCCAGGGCCGGGTCGGCACCTCCCTCGTCGAACTCCGGCGCACGGTCGAGGACCTGGATCCCCGGGACGCTCCCGGCAAGGGCGCCCGCCGCCTCCTCGCCAAGCTGCCCGGCGGGAACAGGTTCCGCGACCACGTCGCCAAGTACGCCTCCTCGCAGGCCACCCTGAACCGGATCGTCGGGTCGCTCCGAGGCGGCCAGGACGAACTGCGCCGCGACAACGCCGCGTTGCAGACCGAGCGGGGCCGGCTGTGGGAGACCATGGGCAAGCTCCAGGAGTACGCGGTGCTCACCGAGGCCCTCGACGGCGCGGTGGAGGAGCGCATCGCCCTCACCCCGGACCCGGCCCAGGCGGACGCGCTCCGCGCCGACGTCCTCTTCCCGGTCCGGCAGAAGCACCAGGACCTGCTCACCCAACTCGCCGTCTGCGCCCAGGGGTACCTGGCGATGGACGTGGTGCGCCGCAACAACGACGAGCTGATCAAGGGCGTGGACCGGGCGGCGACGACGACCCTGTCGGCGCTGCGGATCGCGGTGATGCTCGCCTCCGCGCTCGAGAACCAGCGCAAGGTGACCGAGCAGGTGAACGTGCTGCGCTCGACGACCGAGGACCTGATCCGGGGCAACGCCGAGATGCTGGCCACCCAGGCCGGCGAGATCCAGCGGATCGCCGCCGACCCGGCGGTGGGCGCGGAGACGCTCCGCACCGCGTTCCAGCAGATCTACCGGACGCTCGACGCCATCGACACGTACAAGGTCCAGGCGACGGAGTCCATGGCGGCGACGGTCGAGTCCCTGACGGCCGAACTCCAGGAGGCCAGTGCCCACCTGTCCCGCAGCCGCCGCACCGGCGCGCTGGAAGGCGGCCCGGCATGACGAACCCCACCGACCCGCGCACGGCGCCCGCCTCGGGCCCGCGCGTGGCACCCGTCTCCGGCCCTCGCGGCCGCGCCCGCGTCCTGGGCCGGACGATCGCCGGCCTCGCCCTCGCCCTGCTCGTGACGGCGACCGGCAGCTCCTGCTCCACCGCCGACGACAGCACCGTCGGCGGCCAGGGCGACCCGGTCGACCGGCACGGCCAGGACTACGCGCCCGGCACCCTCCGGGTCCTCGCCTCCTCCGAACTGGCCGACATGGAGCCGGTGCTCGAAGAGGCCCGCAAGGCGACCGGTATCACCGTCCGCCCCACCTACGCGGGGACCCTGGACGCCGTCGGCCGGATCGCGTCCGGCGAGGCGGACAAGTCGTTCGACGCGGTGTGGCTCTCCTCCAACGACTACCTCAGGCTCCGCCCGGACACCGCGGGGAAGATCACCGGCGAGACGCCGGTGATGGTGTCGCCGGTGGCGCTCGGCGTCCGGCCCGCCGCCGTCGCCCGGCTCGGCTGGGATCCGGCGAAGGTCACCTGGTCGCAGCTGCACAAGGCGGTCGCCGACGGGAAGCTGACGTACGGGATGACGGACCCGAAGCGCTCCAACTCCGGTTTCTCCGCGCTCGTCTCGGTCGCCTCGGGCCTGTCCGGCGCCCAGTCGGCCCTCACCCAGCAGGACGTCACCGCGGCCACGCCCCGCCTGAAGGAGTTCTTCGCGGGCCAGAAGCTCACCTCGGGCTCCTCCGGCTGGCTGGCCACGGCGTACGCCCGCCGCACCGACGTCGACGCGCTCGTCAACTACGAGTCCGTCCTGCTCTCCGCGCCGGGGAAGCTGACCGTCATCCGGCCGTCCGACGGCGTCGTGACCGCCGACTACCCGCTCACCCTGCTGACCTCGGCCCGCCCCGAGGCGAAGGACGCCGCGGGCCGGCTCACCGCCTACCTGCGCACCCCGGCCGCCCAGCGGCGGATCACGGAGACGACGCTGCGCCGCCCGGTCGTCGCCGGGGTCGAGCCGGCGGCCGCGCTCGCCCGGGACCAGCGGCGCGAGCTGCCGTTCCCCGGCAGCCGGGCGGTCGCCGACGGCCTCCTCGACGCGTACGACAACACCCTGCGCAGGCCCTCCCGCACGGTGTACGTGCTGGACACCTCGGGCTCCATGAGCGGCGAGCGGCTCGACCGGCTGAAGGCGGCGCTCGCCGAGCTGACCGGCGACTTCCGGGACCGTGAGGAGGTCACCCTGATGCCCTTCGGCTCGACGGTGAAGCAGGGCGAGGTCCGTACGCACACGGTCGACCCGGCCTCGCCGGAGGCCGCGCTCGACGCCATCAGGTCCGACGCCCACGGCCTCACGGCCTCCGGTGGCACCGCGATCTACTCCAGCGTCCGGGAGGCGTACGGCTTCCTGGGCAGGACCCCCGCCGACACCTTCACCTCGGTCGTCCTCATGACGGACGGCGAGAACACCGACGGCGACCCGGCCGCCGCCTTCGACACCTTCTACCGTTCCCTCCCGGCCGAGCAGCGGCGCACCCCGGTCTTCCCGATCCTCTTCGGGGACTCCGACCGCGACGAACTCGGTCACCTCGCCGACCTGACGGGCGGGAAGCTCTTCGACGCCACCCACGGGTCGCTGGACGGCGCCTTCGAGGAGATCCGTGGCTACCAGTAACCGCCTCCTGCGGTACGCCGAGTCCCGCAAGAACCTGACGGGCTGCGCCTGCGGCCTGGCGGGTCTGGTGCTCGCCCTCACCGGCGCGGCGGGCCCGCTGTGGCCGGTCGTGGTCGCGGCCCTGTACGGGGCGGGCGCGCTGATCGCACCGCCCGAACGCCCCGACACGCCGGACTTCCCCAGCGCGGACGAGCAACTGGACGCCCTGCGGGACGACTTCGCGACCCTCCGCGGCTATCTGGCCGAGGTGGAGCTGCCGCCCGCCGTACGCGACCGGGTCGCCGAACTGGAGGACCTCCTGGAGGCGCTGCTCGCGCCGGGCTGGGTGATCGACCCGGAGCAGCTCCACCTGCTGGCCCGCGCGGTCCGCCAGGACGTCCCGGAGGCCGTCGACACCTTCGTGCGGACCCGGTGGTGGTCCCGTGTCACCCCGGGCGCGGAGCCGCCGGAGCGGCATCTGGAGCGTCAGCTGTCCGCGCTGCGCGACGAGGCGTCGGTGATCGCCGACGAGCTGCACGAGGCGGAGGCGCTGCGCCAGCAGACGCACACGCGCTATCTGGAGGAGCGGGGGCGCTGACCGGCGGCCCCGAAGATCGATTATGTTCCGAACATGACATTCTCTCAGCGCCCCACGTCCCGTCGGACCGTACTCACGGCCCTCGCCGCGGCCGCCACCGCCGGCGCCCCGGTCCTCGGCCAGCTCGCCGCCGCCGCCCCGGCGTTCGCCGAGGACCTCGAGTACCCCTCGAACACCGCGCTGTACAAGGACCCGGCCCTGGTCGAGGGCACCGCGTACGGCCGCCGCTACAAGAGGCACGAGAAGATCGACGCCGACCTGGGCACCAGGACCGCGTTCCCGCGCACCGCGGTCCTCGCCCTGCACGGCGGCGGCATCGAGATCGGCACGAGCGAACTCGCCCTGGGCATCGCCGGCTACAACCCGGGCGACATCACGCCGACCGCCGCCCCGATCCTGCCGACCACGCACGACTACTTCCTGTTCGAGGGCCTGCTCTCCTCGGGCAACAAGGCGCTCCACGTCACCTCGAAGAACTGCGACGACCACGTGGCGCTGTCGCTCGCCGCGAGCCACCTCAACGTCCTGTCGCTGCACGGCTGCCAGTACAGCCAGCTGGGCATGCCGGAGCCGATGATCTGGCCGCCGAGCAGCGACCCGCGGCTCGCCGTCGTCGGCGGCCTCAACGCCGACTTCCGCGCGGCGCTGGTGTACGAGATCGGCACGGCGGGCTTCCCGGTGGTCGACGCGTTCGACCCCACGTACGCCGTCCGCCTGGAGGACTTCAACGGCAGCCACGTCACCAACCCGTGCAACCTCACGATGCTCCGCAAGGGCGCCCAGATCGAGATGACGACGGAGCTGCGCCAGAGCCTCTTCGGCGACGCGAGCTCCCGCTCGAAGCGCGCGTCGACCTGGAACCAGTCGAACGGCCAGTTCGAGGCGTTCCGTGACGCCTGCCGCCGCGCGATAGCCACCGTCGAGGCCGGCCAGCCGATCCTGTAGCCGGACATGCGCCGGCCCCCGGAGCCTGAGGGGGCTCCGGGGGCCGGTTGCGTCGTGGTGGGCCGTCGTGACCCCACTGGTCAGGGCGGTGTTTCGGGGCAACCCACCACGAGTCTCGGGGGGACTAGCCGAGGCGCTCCACGAGGGCGCGGTACTCGTCCCACAGCTCCTTCGGCGTGTGGTCGCCGAAGGTGTTCAGGTGGTCGGGGACGAGGGCGGCCTCTTCGCGCCACACGTCACGGTCGACCTTGAGGAGGAACTCCAGGTCCTCGGCCGGCAGGTCCAGGCCGTCGGTGTCGAGGGACGCCGGGGTCGGCAGGATGCCGATCGGGGTCTCGACGCCCTCGGCCTTGCCGTCGAGGCGCTCGACGATCCACTTCAGGACGCGGCTGTTCTCGCCGAAGCCGGGCCAGACGAACTTGCCGGCGTCGTTCTTGCGGAACCAGTTCACGTAGTAGATCTTCGGCAGCTTCGCGGCGTCGGCGTTCGCGCCCACCTTGACCCAGTGGGCCATGTAGTCGCCCATGTTGTAGCCGCAGAACGGCAGCATGGCGAACGGGTCGCGGCGCAGCTCGCCGACCTTGCCCTCGGCGGCGGCGGTCTTCTCGGAGGCGACGTTCGCGCCGAGGAAGACGCCGTGGTTCCAGTCGAAGGACTCGGTGACCAGCGGGACGGCGGAGGCGCGGCGGCCGCCGAAGAGGATCGCCGAGATCGGCACGCCCTTCGGGTCCTCCCACTCCGGCGCGATGATCGGGCACTGCCCGGCCGGCACGGTGAAGCGGGCGTTCGGGTGGGCGGCCGGCGTCTCGGAGTCCGGCGTCCAGTCGTTGCCCTTCCAGTCCGTGAGGTGCTTGGGCAGCTCTTCGGTCATGCCCTCCCACCACACGTCGCCGTCGTCCGTGAGGGCGACGTTGGTGAAGACGGAGTTGCCCCACATGGTCTTCATGGCGTTGGCGTTGGTGTGCTCGCCGGTGCCGGGCGCGACGCCGAAGAAACCGGCCTCGGGGTTGATGGCGTAGAGGCGGCCGTCCTCGCCGAAGCGCATCCAGGCGATGTCGTCGCCGATGGTCTCGACGGTCCAGCCGGAGATCGTCGGCTCCAGCATGGCCAGGTTGGTCTTGCCGCAGGCCGACGGGAAGGCGGCGGCGACGTACTTGGCCTCGCCCTGCGGCGGGGTCAGCTTGAGGATCAGCATGTGCTCGGCGAGCCAGCCCTCGTCACGCGCCATGACGGACGCGATGCGGAGCGCGTAGCACTTCTTGCCGAGCAGGGCGTTGCCGCCGTAGCCGGAGCCGTACGACCAGATCTCGCGGGTCTCGGGGAAGTGCGAGATGTACTTGGTGGAGTTGCAGGGCCACGGCACGTCCTCCTGGCCCTCTTCCAGGGGGGCGCCGAGGGTGTGGACGGCCTTGACGAAGAAGCCGTCGGTGCCGAGCTCGTCGAGGACGGCCTGGCCCATGCGGGTCATGGTGCGCATCGACACGGCGACGTACGCGGAGTCGGTGATCTCGACGCCGATGGCGGAGAGCGGGGAGCCGACCGGGCCCATGCAGAAGGGCACGACGTACATGGTGCGACCGCGCATGGAGCCGCGGAAGATGCCCTCGGAGCCCGCGAAGAGCTCCTTCATCTCGGCCGGGGCCTTCCAGTGGTTGGTCGGGCCCGCGTCCTCCTCCTTCTCGGAGCAGATGAAGGTCCGGTCCTCGACGCGCGCGACGTCGGTCGGGTCGGAGGCGGCGTAGTACGAGTTCGGGCGCTTGACCGGGTCGAGCTTCGTGAAGGTCCCCTTGGCGACGAGCTCCTCGCACAGGCGCTCGTACTCGGCCTCGGACCCGTCGCACCAGACGATGTTGTCCGGCTGGGTGATCTCGGCGATCTCGTTCACCCAGGAGGCGAGCTCCTGGTGCTGGGTGGGGACGGTGGTGGGAGCCGCGTTGTCGCGCGCCACGATTGCTCCTTGTTGAGGGGTTTTTTAGATGTCTGCCCCGTGGGGGCCGCGACCCGGATGCTTCGTAGCTGCTCATCCGGTGCCGACCGCACTCATTTGATCATCCGATGGATCCGCCCATATGTCCAGGGGGGTGCACACGTGAGCATCGCCACTCGTATCCGGCACCTACGGGGGCGTAGGTACGATTCGTTTCCATGACTGCAGCAACGCCGGAAGTGACCCCGATCGAGCGCCCGACGTCGCTCCCGACGAAGCCCCGGCTCAGAGGCTGGCTGCACGCGGGCATGTTCCCCGCCGTGGTCGTCGCGGGCCTCGCACTCGTCGCCCTCTCGGAAACCCCCCGCGCCCGGATCGCCTGCGGGATCTACGTCCTCACCGCCTGCCTGCTCTTCGGCATCAGCGCGCTGTACCACCGTGGCGACTGGGGACCGCGCGGCGAGGCCGTGCTCCGCCGCCTCGACCACGCCAACATCTTCCTGATCATCGCGGGCACCTACACCCCGCTCACCCTGCTGCTGCTCCCCGACTCCACGGCGAAGCCGCTGATGTGGGCGGTCTGGGCGGCGGCGACGGCCGGCATCGCCTTCCGCGTCTTCTGGGTCGGCGCCCCCCGCTGGCTGTACACGCCCTGCTACATCGCGATGGGCTGGGCCGCCGTCTTCTTCCTGCCCGACTTCATGCACGCGGGCGGCGTCGCCGTCCTCGTCCTCGTCATCGTCGGCGGACTGCTCTACAGCGCGGGCGGCGTCATCTACGGCATGAAGCGCCCGAACCCGTCCCCGCGCTGGTTCGGCTTCCACGAGGTCTTCCACTCGCTGACCCTCGCGGCCTTCATCGTCCACTACGTCGGCATCTCACTGGTCGCCTACCAGCACTCCTGACCTGGGACAATGCCACCCATGGCCGCCGAACCCAGCCCTCTCCCGAGCCTCCGCGAACGCAAGAAGGCGAAGACCCGCGCGGCGATCCGGAAGGCCACCTACCGGCTCGCCGCCGAGCAGGGCTGGGACGCCGCCACCCTCGAACGGATCGCCGAGGCCGCCGAGGTCTCCCCCTCCACCGTCGTGCGCTACTTCCCGGTCCGCGAGGACATCGTCCTCACCGACGAGAACGACGCCCTCATGGAGGGCCGGCTCCGCGCCCGCCCGGCCGGCGAGGAGCCCCTCGAATCCCTCCGCGCCGTCGTCCTCGAAGCCGTCCGCACCGCCTTCGCGGAGGACCCCGAGACGGCCCGGCTCCGCGCCCGGCTGATGGTGGAGATCCCCTCCGTACGCGCCCGGCTCACCGAGACGACCGCCGCGACCGGCCGCCGCCTCGCCCGCGCCGTCGCCGAGCGGACCGGCCGGGACGCCGACGACCTGGAGGTACGGATCTTCACGGCGGCGGCCCTCGGCGCACTGCGCGAGGCGGCCGTCTACTGGGCCGAGCGCGACCGCGCCGACGACCTGCCCGCCCTCCTGAACCGCACGGTCGACACCCTCAGGAGCGGCCTGACGGCACCCCCAGGGCCCGCCTGACGATCCGCGCCGACTCCGGATTGTCCGCGCACCCCCACACCCCGTGCGGGCAGTAGTCGGTGACGGTCTGGTAGACGGGCCGGTGCGCCGCGAACCAGTCGAGCATCCCGCGGACGTACAGCGGGTTGTCCCCGTTCCGGAAGAGCCCCCACTCCGGGTACGAGACCGGCTTCCCGTGCGCCGCCGCGAACCGCACGTGGTGTTCGAGCCCGTACTCCTCGGTCACCTGCTCCTCGAAGGAGAGCCCCGCGGGCTGGTCGTAGGCGTCCATGCCGATGATGTCGACGACGTCGTCCCCGGGGTAGCAGCGCGGCCACGCCACGGCGTCGAGCCCCCGGCTCGGGGTGAAGTCGAACCGGAACCGCTGCCCCGGCACCCCCCGCAGCACCTCCACCACCCGCCGCCAGTACGCCTTCCAGGCCGTCGGGTCGGGCCCGCAGCGATGGCTGTACGTGGTGCCGTTCATCTCCCAGCCCAGGACCAGGACCGCGTCCCCGAGGCCGTGCTCCACCAACCGCTCCCCCAGCACCCGGAAGTGCCCGTCGAAGGCGCCCGCCGCACCCCGGCGCAGCCCCGCCCGCACCTCGGCGTCCGCCAGGCCCTCCTCACTGCGGTCGAGCAGCGGCACGTTCAGCACGAAGAGCCGCCCGGGCCGCTCCGCCTTCCAGCGCGCCCACGGCCCGAAGAGCGCCGCGTGCCCCTCGATGTTGGACCAGCGGTCGCCCGGCAGATAGGTGTGCCCGACGCTCAGCGCGGCCCCGCCGAGCCAGGCCTGCACCCCGGCGATCCGCCGCACCCCGGCCTCGTCGGAGCCGGTGAAGAACCCGGACGGCACCCCCGGCAGCGGCTCGGGATCCGGTGCGGGCACCGCCCGCCCGCCGGCGTGCCGCCCCCCGGGCGCGAGCCGGTCCGGCACGAGCAGGAGCACGGCAAGGGCCGCGAGCAGCACGGTCAGTGCGGCCCGCGGCCAGGAGGGGAGGGGGTTCACGTCAGCTCGTCCAGAAGTCCCACCACCGGGTCAGGATCAGCATCCCGATGATCCCGATGTGCAGGACGGGCGGGGCGAAGGCGAACTCGCCGAAGAAGGTCCGCAGCCCGGCCGGGGCGGGGAGGACGCCGTTGCGGACGTTCCGCGCGGTGACGTACCAGAACATGACGATGGTGGCGACCCACGCCAGGCAGCACCACAGGCAGAGCGCGTTGATCTCGTACAGCGACTGGTACATCAGCCAGCCGCAGAAGCCCACGCCGAACAGCATCCCGGCGTTCAGGCCGAGCCACAGCCAGCCCCGGTAGCGGGCCCCCGCGAGCAGCCCGGCCCCGACGGCGACGACGACGGCGTACGTGACGAGCCCGAGCATCGGGTTGGGGAAGCCGAAGACCGCCGCCTGCTCGCTCTTCATGACGCTGCCGCAGGAGACGACCGGGTTCAGGCTGCACCCGGGCTGGAAGCCGGGGTCCTCCAGGAGCTTGAACTTGTCGATCGTGATCACCCAGCCGGAGAGCACGCCCGCCGCCCCGGTGATCATCAGCATCCAGGCGAAGGCCCGGCTCGCGCCGTGCGTCGCCCCCGCGGTCTCCCGCGCGGCCTCCTCCTGCCGCTGCCCCGGCACCCCGCCCCGTACGTTCACCGTCGCCATGGCGCGACCCCCTTCCCGCTCAGCCCTGGAGGCGGCGGACCGGCATCAGGACGTGGGCGCTGTCCGCGAGCATCTCCTCGTCGGAGACGAAGGAGCGCAGCCGCGCCTCGTCGACCGGCTGCCCCGGCACCGCCTCGGGCCAGGGCCGCACCGAGCAGATGAGGTAGACCTGTCCGCGCTCGCGGGCGGCCTCCTGCCAATCGTCCGGCACGGGGCACTGCACCTTCAGGAAGGGCAGGTTGAGGACGGCCGAGCCGCCCTCGACGAGCAGCGTGGCGTTGATCCCGGCGTCCTTCTCCAGGTCGAAGAGGCGGTCGCCGACGGACAGGCCCATCGACTCCAGGGCCGCCCGCATCGCCTGCTGACCGGCCTCCGGCCCGTCCCGGCCGTCGCCGAGCGAGTACGCCATGAGGAACGGCGTACCGGCCGAGTCGGCGGAGGGCTCGCTGGACCACGGGATCACCGTGAGAGTTCCCAGCGGAGAGGCGCTGCGCGCCGAGGAAACGACGTTGGAAGTGGTCATGAATCCGGATGGTAATGCTCCGACCACCCTTTCCCCGCGCCGATTTCACTCGAACGGCCGACATTCACGCCGCTGGCATTTCCGCCGCAACGAACGCGGGTTTTCATCGTTGTGCCCTGAGGGCATTAGCCGACCACGAGGAGATCACTCATGATCGTCCCGCGCCGCGTCGCATTGCGGTCCCTCTTCGCGCTGGCCGTCACCGCTTTCACGGGCGGCGCTCTCGGCCGCATCGCGGCCCGCCCGCCGTCGGGCGCCCCGCGCGACCCGCACGCCTTCGACGAGATGTACGCGGGCCGTCGCCTGCTCGGCTTCACCGGCCCGGACGGCGGCCCCGTGGCGCTCGTCGACGGCCGGCCGCTGCACCTGATGCGCTGTGCCGACGGCGGTTACGTCACCCCGATCGACCACTACGAGTCCTGCCCGACGCCGCTGGAAGCCACCCGCGCGGCCGTGGACGAGCTGGGCACCTCCCGGCTCTCCCGGTTCGCCGGCGCCCACGGCGTCCCCACCGACCCGACGGGAGGGAGCCCGCGTGGTGTACACGCGTAAGAACCAGCGCGACCTGACCGGCGCCGAGCGCCGGAAGTTCGTCGCCGCCGTCCTGGAGCTCAAACGGACGGGTGTGTACGACGACTTCGTCCGCACCCACATCGACTACTACTCGGCGGACGGGGAGGGCCGGCTCCGGATCGCCCACATGACGCCGAGCTTCCTGCCCTGGCACCGCAGGTTCCTGCTGGAGTTCGAGCGGGCCCTGCGCCGCGTCGACCCGACGGTGTCCGTGCCGTACTGGGACTGGACCCGCGACAACAGCCCGGCGTCCTCGATCTGGGGCGAGGACTTCCTGGGCGGCAACGGCCGCCGCGCCGACCTCCAGGTGATGACCGGCCCCTTCGCCCACTCCGCCGGGCGGTGGAACATCACGTACGCCATGACCGAGACCCGCTTCCTGACCAGGGACTTCGGCCGCCCCCGCGACCCGATCGCCCTCCCGACGGCGGCGCAGCTCGACGAGGTGATGCGGGAGCGGGTGTACGACGTGGCGCCCTGGAACTCGACGAGCGCGTCCGGCTTCCGCAACCGCCTGGAGGGCTGGGCGCCGGGCCGGGGCAACGAGCGGTTCCGCATCCACAACCGGGTGCACCGCTGGGTCGGCGGGCTGATGCTCGGCGGCGGCTCCGTGAACGACCCGGTCTTCTGGCTGCACCACTCCTTCGTCGACCTGGTGTGGTCGCGGTGGCAGCAGCGCAACCCCGGCGCCGCCTACCTGCCCGCGGAGCCGCCGCCGCTGGGCGACGCGCAGTACCGGAAGGTCGCGGCCCGCCACCAGCCGATGGCGCCCTGGGGCGTGACGCCGGCGGAGATGTTCGACCACAGCCGGATCTACCGCTACGCGTGAGCGCCTCCGCACGCACGTGTCCCCCCGGCCCAGCGGGCCGGGGGGACACGTGCGTGGAACGGGGGGATCAGCCGCCGTAGCCGCCGTCACCGTTGCCGTGGCCACCGTCGGCGTTGATGCAGGTGTTGCCGAACGCCGGGTTCAGCAGACCGATCACGTTGACGGTGTTGCCGCACAGGTTCACGGGCACGTGGACCGGGACCTGGACGACGTTGCCGGAGGCGACACCGGGAGAGTGGGCGGCGACGGCCTCGGCGCCCGAGTCGGCGACGGCCAGGCCGGCTCCGCTGAGGGCAACGGCACCCGTGCCGGCGAGAACTGCGGCAGCCTTCGCGATGCGAGACATCAAGAACTCCTTGGACGTGGAAAGCGACCGCAGGAATCACGGCCGTCATTCCCGTTCAACGCCCGTGTCCCGGCCGGGTCACGGCCATTGGGCCGAACGGGAAGAAAGAAAATCGAAAGAATGGCCCGCGGCCGAAATGCCGTCCGCCGCCGGATACGACGGGACGGCCTCGGTCGCGGGCCGCGGCCATGCGACAAGCCTCTTCCTGCAACGAGCGAGAGCCCCTGGGGTGGCGGGGAAGAATCGTGTCTTCACCCGCCCGGGGGGCGGTGGTGTCAGTGCCCGTCCTGCGCGAGGCCGAGCTGGGGGTCGAGGGCTCCGCTGAGCACCGGGGTGAGGAGGCCGACCTGAGGCTTCGCCAGGTCCGGCAGGCCGCCGAGCCCGTTGCCGCGCGGGGCCTCCAGCGGGTTGCCGACGACGGCGCCCGGGGTGGCCGCCTTCATCTCCGAGTGCGGGCTGCTGAGCAGCGCCCGACCGGGCTCACTGCCCTTGAGGACCTCGGGCAGCGGCGCGTCGACGACGGTCTTCGGCAGGGTGCCGGCGAGCGGCACGCTGGGCAGCGTGGCGTCCGGCAGCGCGCCGACGCCCTTCTGGAAGCCGGTGGGCGCACCCGGCATCGGGACGGGAACGCCGGTCGCCACGGTCGGCGCGTCCATCGGGAGGACCGGCTCCAGGCCCTGGAGGGGGACGATCACCGGCGCCTCGACGGCGGCGGCGGGAGAGGCCAGGGCGGCGGACGCGAGTGCGGTCATGAGGAGGCCCATGCCCGCGTGAGAACGCAGAGTCATGTGAGGTGAACGAGCCCCTTGGCCGAAACGTGGCGGGACTAACCCATGTGCAGCAACGCGCGGGCCCTCACCGGTGAAGGCAAGGGCCCGCGTTGACGCGTACCGACCCGTCGGGTCAGTGGCGCCGGCTGATCCGTCCGCCGCGGAGGTAGACGACGCCGCCGCCGATGATCAGCGCCGCGCTGATCGCGGCCGCGCCCATGAGCGCGGGGTCGCTTCCGGTGTCGGGAAGCTCGGGGTGACCGGGCGTGGACGGCGGGGTCGACGGCTCCTCGCAGCCCGGCTCCGGCTCCTCACCGGGCGCGGGCTCCTCGCACTCACCGGGCTCCTCCGGGTGCGTGGGCGGAGGCGTCGAGCCGGGCGGCGTGGACGCGGGCGGGGTCGAGGCCGGCGGGGTCGACGGCTCCTCGCACCCGGGCTCCGGCTCCTCACCGGGCGCGGGCTCCTCGCACTCACCGGGATGCGTGGGCGGAGGGGTGGACGCCGGCGGAGTCGACGCGGGCGGCGTCGAGGCCGGCGGGGTGGACGCCGGCGGGGTCGACGGCTCCTCACACCCGGGCTCCGGCTCCTCACCGGGCGCGGGCTCCTCGCACTCACCGGGATGCGTGGGCGGAGGGGTGGACGCCGGCGGGGTGGACGGCGGCGGAGTCGAGGCCGGCGGCGTCGAGGCCGGCGGAGAGGTCGGCGGGTGCGTGGGCGGGTGGGTGGGCGGGTGCGTGGGCGGGTGGGTCGGTCCGCCCGGCTCGTCGCCGTAGCCGCCGGGTTCCTCCGCGTGGGCACAGAGGTCGCCGACGGCTGCCGCGACGAAGCCGCCGAGTTCCATGCTCTGGCCGCAGACGTCCGCCGGCAGGGGGGCCTGGGCATGGCCGGCGGTGGCGGGGCCCGACCCGTCGCCCGTGCCGGCGTGGGAGCCCGCGGCAAGGGCGAATCCGCCGCTCAGCGACAGGATGCCGGTCGCTGCCGCCGCGGTGAGTACTTTCCTGCTGATGATGGACCGCATACCGCTCTTCCTCTGGAGAAAAGGGAGAGACCGGCGAGGATCCCCCCTCGCTCCGACCGGCCTGCTCCACGCCGACGTTCGCGTGGGATTGGCCAGAGGGTATGGGTCGGCACATGGCCTACAGCGGGGACCACACGGCAGCTGATCTGAAAATCATTCGATCAGCCGACCGTGGGAGACGGCGGCACCGTGGCCGCCGTAAATGCCCTGGGGGCAGAGGTCCTGATGTGATGTCAGCCGCCGAGCGGGAGTCCACCGGGGACCGGGAGGCCGCCGAGCAGCGGGGCGCCCTTGGCGGTGTCGTTCAGCTGGGTGGCCGCGTCCGTGACGCTCTTGACCGGGGAGCCGTCCGTGGTGCTGCTCAGCACGTCCGTCTTCAGCCCATTGGCGGCGATCGCTTCGAGTCCACCGTTCAGGCTGGTGGGGGTCAGCGCCTCGGTGGCCATGGCGGGCGCGGCGGCACCCAGCGCCATCAGCGAACCGGCGAGAACCGCGGCGACCTTGGTGGGCTTCATGGGATGAATCCTTCCTCTGTACTTTCAAGTCACGTTCCATACAGGCTTCTTGGCCGAATCCTGTACGTCGTCCTGCTTCTGTAACGAGGAGTGCGCTCCCCGGAAACTCCGGGAGGAAGGATTTCTCGACACTGCACCCGATCGATGCGGACCGGTGCTATTTGCCGATCGCACACGTCCGTACCGGTCCGACGGACGCCGGACCGGCACGGGACGCACGGGTGACTACCGGACCGGCAGCGGGGGCTTGACCGGCAGCTCGGGCACGGCGACCGGCGGCTTCACCGGCGGGTCGACCGGCAGCTGGGGCGGGTCGACCGGCAGCTGGGGCGGGTCGACCGGCAGCTCCGGCGGGTCCACCGGCACCTCGGGCACGGCGGCCGGGAGCGCCGGCAGGGCAGGCAGCCCGGCCAGGTCCGGCGCGGGGAGTCCGCTGCCGAGCACGGTCGCGACGGCCAGGTTGACCAGCGAGGTCAGAGTGGCCGTGACCTGCGGGACGACACCCGCCGCGTCACCCGAGGTGACGGCGGCGAGCAGCCCCGCGACCGCCTTCTCGACCGTGGCGAGCGCGTCGCCCACCACGTCCGCCGGCGCGGCCTTCACGGGCGCGGCCTTCGCCCCGGCCGCGACGGGCAGATTCACCGGCGGCTTCAAAGGCAGCCCCACGGGAGCCCCCACCGCGGGCGGGGTCACCGGGAGCTCCGGCGCGGGCGGGGTCACGGGCAGGTCGGCCGCGGGCGGGGTCACCGGCAGGTCGGCCGCGGGCGGGGTCACCGGGAGCTCTGGCGCGGTGACGGGGACGTCGGGCGCGGGTGTGTCCGGCAGCGGGGCCGGGACCGTGTCCTTGGCCTGGTCGACGGCGGCCGCGATCTTGGCCTTGAGGGCGTCGGCGTCGGCCGCGGGGAGCTGGCCGGATTCGGCTTTGAGGGCGGCGGTGACGAGTTCGGTCACGGGGGCCGTCACCGAACCCAGTTCGCCGAGCGCCTCGGCCTGGGTCAGCAGGGCGGCGGCTTCGGGGAGGGGTGCGCGGGCGGCCCGGTCGGCCGCGGTGGACGGATGGTGCTCGCCGGCGACGGCGGGTCCCGCCGCGCCGAGGGTGAGGACGGCGGATATCGCCAGGGCGGTGAGACGGGGTGTAGCGAGGGGACGCATATGTGTTCCTTTTCCTTATGCGTCGGACAACTGCTCTCTCACGGTGCCTGCGGGTATAGCGCTACGCAACCGCGGAACTACCGAGCGCCACGTCTCCGTTCGAGTGAATCCGCCCCCGCACCCTGCCCCCCGAAGGGGCGTACGCCGTTGCACCGAACGGCGCACCAGCGTGCGGCCGAACGAGTACCGACCCAGTGACGACAAGGAAAAAGCCGGTGCGCCCACCTCGGGGGATGGACGCACCGGCTTCGGAAGGACCGATCAGGCGTGGCCGATCAGGCGTTGACGCAGGTGTTGCCGAAGGCCGGGTTCAGCGCGCCGATGACGCTGACGGTGTTGCCGCAGAGGTTGACCGGGATGTGCACCGGGACCTGGACGACGTTGCCGGAGCCGACGCCGGGGGACTTCACGGCCGCGGCCTCGGCACCGGCGTCGGCGGCGGCGGCACCGGCGGCACCGGCGACGGCGGCGGCGGCACCCACGGTCAGGACAACGGCCTTGGCGATACGGGACATGGCGAAGCTCTCCTCGATCGAAATTCAACTCGGACTGCGCGGACTGTTCGGCCCGGCTCTCTCAACAACGCCCCCGGTTTTCATCGGTTGCTCTCCCGAACGGGTGACGTTCAACCGATCTTTGGGCCATAGGAGGGCCATTCGAGCGACTGGGCGTGGAATGGCGCAACACGCACAACGAGGAACCTGCCACGCGGATACGGGAGTTAGCGTTTCCGAGCATCTAATGCTTACTATCGCCCCGCGTCGGGGTTATAACGTTCCCGAACGTTGCTTCCGGGCCGGCCGCGCGTTCACTCATTTCGTGCGGACGACACCTTCCTCCCGCCCGGCCTTCTCGGGTCTTCCCTCTCTTCTCTCAGCAAAGCGGAGAACCTGTATGCGGAATTCTGCGATTCCAGCCGTGCGTCGCAGCGCGCTGTGCGCCCTGTCGTGTGCGGCGCTGACCACCGCGCTGCCGGTCGCCTCCGCCGCCGCTCCCCTGCCGCCCCGGGAGGCGGCCCGTGTCCCCTTCGCCGCGCGGTACGAGGCCGTGCAGCACGGCGGAGTGGTGCGCGCCGCCAACTCCTCGGCGAAGGGCGCGAAGGGCACCGAGTCGGTGAACGACGGCGCGTCGATCGCGTACGTCGACGTGGACAGCGACCCCAACACGTATAACTCCAGCCGCGCCGAACTCGCGGTGCCCGCGGGCGCGCGGGTCAACTGGGCCCGTCTCTACTGGGGCGGCAACCTGCGGGTGGGCGAGCAGAAGCCGGCGAAGGACAACGGCCGGGTGCTGATCGCCGAGCCCGGCGGGTCGTACAAGGCGCTCCTCGCGGACTCGCTGATCGGTCACCGCACGGCGGACGGCGCCGACGCGTTCCAGGCCTCCGCCGACGTCACCGAGCTGGTCCGCTCGGCCCGTCGGGGCCAGTGGACGGTCGCCCAGGTCAACGTCGCCATGGGCCGCTCGGAGGTCGGCGGCTGGGGCGGCTGGACGCTCGTCGCCGCGTACGAGAAGGAGTCGGAACCGCTGCGCAGGATCGGCGTCTGGGACGGTTTCGAAACGGTCGGTCCCGATCGCCGCGAGCTCCGCGTGCCGGTGGACGGGAACCGTTTTCCCAAGGGCACGCGCGGACAGCTCGGAGTGATCGCCTATGACGGCGACCGCGGCACTTCCGGGGATTACCTGGCGGTGGATACGAGCAGCTCGAAGAGCACGCGGCTCTCCGATTCCGCCAATTCCGCGGAAGACGTCATGAACTCCAGCATCACCGAATTCGGCGCCGGTCGTACGGTCCGCTTCCCCGATGGTACGAACAGCCTGGGGTACGACTCCGACGTCTTCGATCTGCGGGGCGCGCTGCGCGAGGGGGGCGACCGTGTCGAGGTCCGGTTCGGCAGCGAGAAGGACACCGTCTGGCTCGGTGCGCTCTTCCTCCAGGCGGACGTCCGGCGCTGACGTGCTGTCACCACTTGATGCGGACCCCGGGTCCGTCACCGTCCTGCACGCGGTCCAGCCGGGTGACGGCGGGGTCGCCCGTGTCGTCGTCGACCTGGTCCGCGCCCAACTCGCCGCCGGCCTGCGGGTCGCGGTCGCCTGCCCGCCCGGTACCCCCCTGTCCGCCGCCGTCGCCGCCGAGGGCGCCGACACCCGCGACTGGCGGGCCGGCCGGGACCCCGGTCCCCGACTGGTCCGCGAGACGCGCGAGCTGGCCCGGCTGATCCGCGCGGTCCGGCCCGGACTCGTCCACGCGCACAGCGCCAAGGCCGGGCTCTGCGCCCGACTCGCCCTGCGCGGACGGGTTCCGACGGTGTATCAGCCGCACGCCTGGTCGTTCGAGGCGGTCGAGGGGACCACCGCCGCGCTCGCCCGCCGCTGGGAGCGGTTCGGGGCGCGCTGGACGGACCGGATCGTCTGTGTGAGCGAGGCCGAGCGGCGTACCGGCGAGGCCGCCGGCGTGGTGGCGGACTGGTCGGTCGTCCACAACGGCGTGGACGTGGCCAGGTTCGCGACGGACGGGCCGCCCGGCAACCCCGCCCCCACGGTCGTCTGCGTGGGCCGGCTCTGCCGCCAGAAGGGCCAGGACGTGCTGCTCGCCGCCTGGCCCGCCGTCCTCGCGGAGGTGCCCACGGCCCGGCTCGTCCTGGTCGGCGACGGCCCGGACGGCGAGCGGCTGCGTGCCGCGGCCGGCCCTTCGGTGCGGTTCACCGGGGCCGTCGACGACACCGTCCCCTGGTACCGGGCGGCGGACGTGGTCGTCCTGCCGTCCCGCTGGGAGGGGATGGCGCTCGCGCCCCTGGAGGCGATGGCGAGCGGTCGGCCGGTCGTCGTCAGCGACGTCGACGGGGCGCGCGAGAGCCTGCCGCCCGCCCACGCACCCGAGTGCCTGGTCCCGCCCGAGGACCCGGCCGCGCTCGCCACCGCTCTGGGCCGCCTCCTCGGCCGGCCCGAGCTGCGGCACCGCCTGGGCCGGGAGGCCCACGAGCACGTACTCAGCAGATTCGATGTCCGGCGCACCGGCGCGGCCGTCGCGGACGTCTACCGCGAACTGGCCGGAGTGCGGGGGGCCGAGCACAGAGAGCCGATTGCGCAGTGACCACGGAAAGTACCAGCGTCCCCTCCTCGCCGGGCCCTTGGCCCACGGCGGGCCAGGCCTTCGGCCTCGCCTCCCTCGCGCCGCGCCGCGGCACGACCGACCGGCTCGCGCTGCCGCGCCACCGCCGGGTGCGGCCGCGGTCCGGCGTGGCGCCGCTCGTGGCCGTCGACGTCCTGGCCGTGCTGACCGCGGCCACCCTGCTCGGCGCGGCGCACCGCGACGTCCGGCTGCTGCTGCCGGTCGCGGTGCTCGTGCTGGTCCTCGACGGCCGTGCGGGGCTCTACCGGCCGGCCGCGTACGTCCGGGCCCTCGACGAGCTGCCCGCGCTGGCCTCCCGCGCCGGGGTCGTCTGGTGTCTGGCGGCGGCCGGCGTCGCCGCGTACTCCCCGGCGCTCGCGATCGGGCCGCTGCGGCTCTGCGCCGCGTACGGCACGCACGTCGCCGTCGTGTGCCTGGTCCGCGCCGTGCTGCTGGCCCGGCGGCGCCGGATCGCGCGCGCCCATCCGCGGTCGGCGCTCGTCGTCGGCGGTGCGGGGGCGGCGCGGCGGTTCGCGGCGGCGGTCGCCCACCATCCCGAGTACGGGGTGCGGCCGGTGGGGATCGTCGGCGTGCCGGAGCAGGGCGGTGCGCCCCGGGCGCCCGGGGAGGCCGGGCTGCCGGTGCTCACGACGACCGAGGAGATCCACCGGGCCGTCATCCAGAACGCCGTGCGCGACGCGGTGTTCCTGGACGACGACCCCGGTCTGATGACGCTGTTCCAGCACTACGGCTGCGCCACCTGGCGGGTCGGCGGCCGGCACCAGCACGGGCCGATGGCCCAGCACCTGTGGGGGTACGCCTGGCACCGGGTCGCCCCGCGGTCCGAGCGGCGCGGGCGGATCGCCAAGCGGGCGCTCGACATCGCGCTCGCCGCTCCCGCGCTCGCGTGCGCCCTTCCGGTCCTGCTGCTCTGCGCGCTCGCCGTGCGCCTCTCGGACGGTCCCGGGGTCCTCTTCCGGCAGGAGCGGGTGGGCCAGCACGGCCGTCACTTCACGCTTCTGAAGTTCCGTACGCTGCGGCCCTCCGACGACACCGAGTCGGCGACCCGGTGGAACGTGGCGGGCGACCGGCGGATGAGCGCGGCCGGCGGCTTCCTCCGCAAGAGCTCCCTCGACGAGCTGCCTCAGCTGTGGAACGTGCTGCGCGGCGACATGAGCCTGGTCGGTCCACGGCCCGAACGCCCTTACTTCGTCGCCCAGTTCAGCAAGATCCACGCCGGGTACGCGGCCCGTCACCGGATGCCGGTGGGGCTGACCGGTCTGGCGCAGGTGCACGGTCTGCGCGGCGACACCTCGATCGAGGACCGCTGCCGCTTCGACAACCACTACATCGACCACTGGTCGCTCTGGCAGGACGTCTGCATCCTGCTGCGCACGGCGGCCGGGCTCGTCCGACCCACGGGGAGCTGAGGATGGCCACGGCCGTGACGACGGTACCGGCGGTTCCCGCGGCGCGGGAGACGGCGGACGTACGGGAGTGGGTCCGCCGGGCCGGTGCGCTGTCCCCGGTCCTCGCCGTGATCGCGCTGCTGCTCGTCCCGGGCGGCGGCGGCGCGCAGGGCGGCACCGGCGGTACGGGCACGGTCGCGGACGCGGCCTCCGGGCTCCTCGTCGTGATCTGTCTCATCCGGGTGCTGCGCGGCGGCGCCCGGCCGCTGACCCGGGCGGCGGCCGTCGTCCTCGGTCTGCCGGTGCTCGGGATCTGCCTGGCCGCGATCACCTCGAACGACCCGGCGGCGAGCCTGCCTGGCGTCGCCCGCTACGTGCAGGTCTTCGTCCTCGTCCCGGCGGCCGTGCTCCTGACGATCCGCGACCGGCGGGACTTCGCCGTGGTCGCCTGGGGTCTCGTCGCCTTCGCGCTGCTCCAGGGCGCGGTCGGGGTCGTGCAGTACCTGACCGGGACGGGCGCCTCGTACCAGGGCGAGGACATCCGGGCCGTCGGCACCTTCGGGGCGACCGACGTGATGGGCATGGCGACGGTGGTGGCGTACGGGCTCGTGGTCGTCACAGGGATCGCGCTCGGCAGCGAGCCGGGCCGGACCCGGACGGCGGCGCTGGCCTGCGCGGGCCTCCTCCTCGTGCCGCTGGTGCTGTCGTTCAGCCGGGGCGCGTGGATCGCGACCGTCCTCGCCTGCGGGATCCAGCTGCTGCTCTCGGGGGTGCGGCGGGCGGCCCGGGTGGTGCTCGCCGCGGGCGCGCTCGGGGTGGTCCTCGTCGGTGGTCTGGGGATCGGCTCGTCGATGGTGAAGGAGCGGGTCACCAGCATCACGCAGGTGGCGGCGGCGCCCGACCAGTCGGTGACCGACCGGTACACGATGTGGGCGGCGGCGGGGCGGATGTGGCGGGCGGAGCCGGTCACGGGCGTCGGTCTGAAGGGCTTTCCCGCGTACCGCGACTCGAACGCCTCGCTGGCGCTCTCCTCCGGCAGCGACACGGCCGGCGCGGGCGCCGCCTTCGCGCGCCAGCCGCTGCTGTCCCCGCACAACATGTACCTCCTGGTGCTGAGCGAGCAGGGCCTGGTCGGGCTCCTCGCGCTGGCCGGCAGCTGGGTGGCGCTGCTCGTGTGCGCGCTGCGCCGGTGGCGGCTCGGCGCGGACTGCGCGCTGGTCGCGGCGGGCCTGCTCGCCTGGCAGCTCATCGACTTCTTCTACGCGGACATCGGCGGCCCCTCGACCGTCCTGATGTCGGTCGTGATGGGCCTGGCGGCGTGGTGGGCGCTGGCGGAGGTGAGGCGTGCGTGACCCGTGGGCGGGTGAACCGGAACCCACGGACACCCCGTGGCCCGACGGACCGCGCCCCGCGCCCCGGCCTCCGTGCGGCGCACCGCTGACCGACCCCTGGCCGACCGCGCCTCCGGGCCCCACGGACTCCCCGTGGGCCCCGGGGGCCGCGCTGCTGCCGGGGGCCACGGGCGCCGCGACCGGCGCGGTGACGGAGGCGGTCCGCGGTCTCGCGCCGCTGCCGGCCCGTCCTCCGGGCCGTCGGGCGCACGCCCGCGGGCGGACGCCCCGCCGGGGCGGCGACCGGACGCAGGGGCGCGGGTTCCTGGCGAAGGCCGCCGCGGTGACGGCCGCGCTGACGGCGCTGGGGGCGCTGCTGGGGCTCGTACGGGACCAGATCCTGGCGGGGTACTTCGGGGCGGGGGCCGAGACCGACGCGTTCCTGGTGGCGTGGACGGTGCCCGAGTTCGCGTCGACGCTGCTGATCGAGGACGCGATGGCGCTGATCATGGTGCCGGCGTTCTCCCGTGCCCTGGCGCGGCGTTCGGGGAGCCCGTTCGGCGACCCGGTGCGGGTGCTCGTGCGGGGCACGCTGCCCCGGCTGACGCTGGCCGTGGGGGCCGCCGCCGTGCTCCTCGTCCTAGCGGCGCCACTGCTCGTGTCGGCGCTCGCGCCGGGGCTGCCCGACCCGGGGCTCGCGGTCGACTGCACCCGGCTCACCGGGACGTGCGTGCTGTCGTTCGCGCTGGTGGGGTACTGCTCGGCGGCACTGCGCGCGCACGGCTGCTTCGTACCGCCGGCGACCATCTACGTGGCGTACAACGTCGGCATCATCGGCACGATCCTGCTGCTGCGCGAGCCGTGGGGGGTGCGCTCGGCCGCCGCGGGGGTGGCGGTCGGCGGCGTACTGATGGTGCTCGTGCAGGCGCCGTCGCTGCTGCGCGAGCTGCGGGCGCGTCCGGTGCGGGAGCCGGAGTCGCTCGCGTCCGGTGACTCGGGCGAGGGCCGGATCGTGCTCCTCGGTCTGATCGCGCCCGTCGTCGCGTTCTCGCTGTGCCGCCAGTCCCAGACGCTGATCGAGCGCTTCCTCGCGTCCCCGCTGCCCGCCGGCGCCATCTCGCATCTGAACTACGCGCAGAAGGTCGCCCAGATGCCGATGATCCTCTCCCTGATGCTGTGCACGGTCAGCTTCCCGGTGGTCGCCCGCGCGCTCGCCGCGGGCGACACCGAGGCGGCCCGCCGCCGGGTCGAGCGGGATCTGCTGATGGCCGCGGTCGTGGTGCTCGTCGGCGCCTCGACCGTGATCGCCGCCGCCCCCCGGATCGTCGAACTCCTCTTCGAGCGGGGCGAGTTCGGTGCCGCCGACACCACCTCCACCGCCGCCGTCATGCGCGTCTACGCGCTGGGGCTGCTCGGCCAGACGATGGTCGGCGCCCTCGTCCGCTGCTACTTCTCCGCCGCCCGCCCGCTCTGGTACCCGGCCGCCGCCATGGCCGCGGGCCTCGCCACGACCGCCGCCGCGGGCGTCCCCGGCGCCCACTACTGGGGCGCGGTCGGCATCGCGGCCGCCAACGCCCTCGGGATCACCCTCACCGCCGTCCTGCTGCTGCGCGGCGCCCACCGGCAGGCCGTCCCGGTCCGCGTCGACCGGCTCGGCGAGGGTCTCCTCCGGCTCGCCACCGCGGGCGCGTGGGCCACCGGCACCGGCTGGCTCTGCCAGCTCGCGATCGGCCCCGCCGCCCTCGCCGTCGCCGCCGCCTGCCTGGCCGTCTGCGGCGTGTTCCTGCTCTTCATCGCCTGCGCCGCCAAGGCGCCCGAGATTCCGCCCCTGCCCCGCTCCGCCTTCCGGAGGACCCCCCATGCCCGCCGCCACCGCGCTGCGCCGTCTGCTGCCGAAGCCGCCCCTGTGGGTGAAGCCGCCCCTGTGGGTCGCGATGTACCACTCGATCACGGACACCGCTGACGACCCGTACCGGGTGACCGTCTCCCCCGTGCGCTTCGCCCGGCAGCTGCACTGGCTGGGCGACCGGGGGCTGCGCGGGGTCTCGGTGCGGGAGCTGCTCGCCGCCACCGCCGCCGGGCGCGCCAAGGGCCTCGTCGGCCTCACCTTCGACGACGGGTACGCGGACTTCCTCGACTCGGCGCTGCCGCTGCTGCGCCGGCACGGCTTCACGGCGACGGTCTACGTCCTGCCGGGCCGGCTCGGCGGGACGAACGCCTGGGACACCGCCGGGCCGAGCAAGTCCCTGCTGACCGAGGACGAGATCCTGCGGATCGCCGACGCCGGCATGGAGATCGGCTCGCACGGCCTGACGCACGTCTCCCTCACCGGGGCCGACGACACGGTGCTCGCCGCCGAGACCCGGCTGAGCCGCGAGCTCCTGGAGGAGATGACCGGGACGCCGGTGGACGGCTTCTGCTACCCGTACGGGCAGGTCGACCCGCGCGCGATCCACGCCGTACGGAAGGCCGGCTACCGCTACGCCTGCGCGATCGACCCGGGCGCGCACACCGGGACGTACGCCCTGCCCCGCGTCCACATCGGCGAGGACGACACCTCGTGGCGGCTCACCGCCAAGCGGGCGCTGCACCCGCTGCGCCGCCGCCACCCCGCCGATCTGGTCCACGCCCGGCACGACCCCGCCGCGGCGGTCGCGCTGTGAAGGTCCTGCACGTCATCACCGGGCTCGGCATCGGCGGCGCCGAGCAGCAGCTGAGGCTGCTGCTCCGTCACCTCCCGGTCAGCAGCGGGGTGGTGACCCTCACCAATCCCGGCGCGGTCGCCGCGGGCATCGAGGCGGACGGCACCCGCGTCACCCATCTGGGCATGACCGGCAACCGCGACCTCGGGGCGCTGCCCCGGCTCGCCCGCATCGTCCGCCAGGGCCGCTACGACCTCGTCCACACCCATCTGTACCGGGCGTGCGTGTACGGCAGGACGGCGGCCAGGATCGCCGGCGTCCGGCGGGTGATCGCCACCGAGCACTCGCTCGGCGAGACGCAGATCGAGGGCCGGCCGCTGTCCGCGGGCACCCGCGCCCTGTACCTCGCGTCCGAGCGGCTCGGCACGTCCACGGTCGCCGTCTCGCCCAGCGTGGCCCGCCGGCTGGCCGACTGGGGCGTGCCCCGGGACCGCATCCGGGTGGTGCCCAACGGCATCGAGACGGACCGATTCGCCTTCGACGAGGGCGCCCGCCGCCTCGCCCGGGCCGCCCTCGGCATCCCCGAGGACGCCTATGTGGTGGGCGGGGTGGGGCGGCTCACGCCGGGGAAGCGGTTCGACCGGCTGGTGCGGGCGGTGGCGTCGGTACCGGAGGCGCGGCTGCTGCTCGTCGGCGAGGGCGGGCACCGCGAGGAGCTGCTGCGGGTGGCGGGCGAGTGCGGGGCCGCCGGCCGGGTGCTGCTCGCCGGGGCCCGCGAGGACCCGCCGGCCGCCGCCTCCGCCGGGCCGTCGCTGCCCGGGCTGCTCGCCGCGATGGACGTCTTCGTGTCCACCTCCCCCGACGAGACCTTCGGGCTGGCCGTCGTCGAGGCGCTCGCCGCAGGCCTGCCCGCGCTGTACGTGGCCTGCCCGGCGATCGACGACCTGCCACCGGACGCGGCACCGGGCGCGCGCCGGATCGGCGAGTCCGTGTCCGAGCTGGTCTCCGCGCTGTGCGGCATCCGCGACGCCCGGCTCGCCCGGCTGCCCGCGCCGGCGGCCGCCCGCCACTACGACATCGCGCACAGCGCCCGGCAGTTGATGTCCCTCTACGAACAGTCCGTCCACGGCACCCCCTCCCCCGCGAAGTGAGAGAGCCCGCACCCATGAAGACCACCCCACCCCGTGCCCACCTCCCCGCCGGCCTGCGGTCACCGGGCCGCTGGGCGGTCCTGCCCGCCGCCGTGCTCGCCGGGGCCGCCCTGGGCGGCGGTTACGGGGCCCTGAAGACCCCGCAGTACGCGGCGACCAGTTACGTCATCGTCGTACCGGCCGAGAAGTCGGACCCGGCGGCGGCGCTCGGCTTCGCCCAGGCGTACGGGCGGGTCGCCACCGACATCGCGGTGACCGGCGACGCCCAGGTGTGGGCGGGGGTCACCGCCGAAACCCTGCGCAGGAGCGTGCAGGCGGCGACCTCCCCGGACGCCCCGATGATCTCGATCACGGCCCGCGCGGAGCAGCCCTCGAAGGCGGTGTCCATGGCCGACGGAGTGGCCCGGGCGCTGGTCCTGAACAGCACGCACGTCGCGGGCAGCACCGGCGTGAAGGTCGTCCAGTTCTCCCGCGCCACCAAGCCCGTCACCCCGGTCTCCCCCTCCGCGCCGCTCTCCGCGCTCGTCGGCGGCTGTGCGGGCGGGCTCCTGGGCGGCCTGGTCCTCCTGGTCCGGCCGAAGCGCGCCGCCGCCCGCGGCGAGGCGCGGCACTCACGCCAGGCCCCCGCCGCGTCCGCCCCGGTGCCCGCCCCGGCGGCCGCCACGCACCAGCCGGAGGCGGTGTGACAGCCCTGCGGACCGAGGTCTGCCGTGACGAGGAGGGCTTCGGCCGCCTCGCTGCCGAGTGGACGGCGCTGTACGGCCGCTGCTCCTCCGCGACCCCCTTCCAGTCCCACTCCTGGCTGCACTCCTGGTGGCTCTCGTACGGCCGTCCCGGCGCGCTGCGGGTGGTGCTCGTGCGACGGGACGACGGCGAACTCGTCGCCGCCGCGCCCCTGATGCGGGCCCGCGGGCCGCTGCCCGTCCTCACCCAGCTCGGCGGCACCATCACCGACTTCACGGACGTCCTCCTCGACGACGACTGCCCCGAGGCCGTGCCGGCCCTGGCCAGGGGGCTCGCCCGGGCGGCCCGGGGCGCGGTCATCGACCTGCGGGAGGTGCGGCCCGGGGCGGCCAGCGAACGCGTCTTCGCCCACTGGCGGGGCCCGCGCCGGCGGCTGCCCGACTCGCTGTGCCTGGAGCTGCCCGCCGTTCCCATGGAGGGGCTGCTCGCACGGATCCCCTCCGGGAAGGCCCAGCGGGTCCGCGCCAAGCTCCGCAAGCTGGACGCGCTCGGCATCGACACTCACATCGTCACCGGGGAGGAGGTCCCGGCCGCCCTCGACCGGCTCCTCACGCTCCACCGGCTCCAGTGGCAGGGCCGCGGCGTGACCGCCGAGCACACCAGCCGCCGGTTCGCCCAGCACCTCACCCGGGCCGTCCGGCCCATGGTCGAGCGCGGCGACGCGATGGTCACCGAGTTCCGGCTCGCCGGGGACGTGGTCGCCGCCGACCTCACCCTCATGTCCCCCCGGCTCGCCGGCGGCTACCTGTACGGCGCCGACCCGGCCCTCCGCGCCCGCAAGGTCGACGTCGCCGCCATGCTCCTCCGCCACGGGGCCGCCGAGACGAGCGCCGGCGGCCGCGCCACCCTCAGCATGCTGCGGGGCAGCGAGCCGTACAAACAGCACTGGCGCCCCGAGCCCGTCCGCAACCGGCGCCTCCTCCTCACCGGTCGCGGTACGGCCCCGCTGCTCTGGCTCCGCGCCGGCGCCGCCGACGCCCGCCGCTGGGCCGCCGGCCGGGTCCGCCGCCACGCCTGGATCCGGCACGCCCTCGACCGGCTCCCCGGCCGCGCGCCGCGCGGCGGCGGATGACCTCCGCCACCGCCGCGCGCTCCGGTCAGAAGGGCCAGACCCCCTTCAGCGCGTCCTTCCAGTCGAGATCGACCTCGTCCTTCCACGAGTCCTTCGGCACACAGACCGGCCCACCGATCCAACTCTCCACCCACGAACCGAGGTTCACGGTCCAGCAGGTCGGCTTGGGCTCGGGCTTGGGTTCCGGCTTGGGCTCCGGCTTCGGCTCGGGCTTCGGTTCCGGCTTGGGCTCAGGTTTCGGCTCGGGCTTCGGCTCGGGCTTCGGTTCCGGCTTGGGCTCGGGCTTGGGCTCGGGCTTCGGCTCGGGCTTGGGCTCAGGCTTGGGCTCAGGCTTCGGTTCCGGCTTGGGCTCGGGCTTGGGCTCGGGCTTCGGTTCCGGCTTGGGCTCAGGCTTGGGCTCGGGCTCGGGCTTGGGCTCAGGCTTCGGCTCGGGCTTCGGCTCGGGCTTGGGCTCAGGCTTCGGTTCCGGCTTGGGCTCAGGCTTGGGCTCGGGCTTCGGCTCGGGTTTCGGCTCTGGGATCGTCGGGTCGACCGGGTCCGTGGGATCCGTCGGGTCCACCGGGTCGGTCGGATCCGTCGGGTCCACCGGGTCCGTCGGCTCGGTCGGGATTTCCGGTTCGGTTCCGTACAGCATCTGGCGGAAGACGAGCGAGGACTGCGGATTGTCGTCGCACTGCCAGACGCCGTGCGGACAGTAATCGGTGATCGTGTGGTACAGCGGTTTGTGCAGCGTCATCCATTCCAACATGCGCCGCATGTACGTGGGGTTGTCACCGTTCCGGAAGAGGCCCCATTCGGGATAGGAGATCTGCTTTCCGTGCTCGGCGGCGAAATCCACCTGCTTCTGGAGCCCGTAGGGCTCGCTGACGTGCTGGTCGAAACTCATTCCCGGGGGCTGGTCGTACGAGTCCATGCCGATGATGTCGACGACGTCGTCACCCGGGTAGCACTCGGTCCACGGGATGGCGTCGCGGCCGCGGCTCGGGTTGAAGTCGAAGCGGAACTTCTGGCCGGGCACGGACCGCATCGCGGCGACGATCCGGTTCCAGTACTTCTTCCAGGCGGTGGGGTCGGGGGCGCACCGGTGGGTGTAGGTGGTGCCGTTCATCTCCCAGCCGAGGACGACGACGGTGTCTGCGGTGTTCAGTCGGACGAGCCGCTCGGCGAGGGTCTTGAAGTGGTGGTCGTAGTAGCCGGCGGCGCCGAGCTGGAGCTGGCGGCGGACCTCGTGGTCGGAGACGCCGGCCTCGTTCCGTTCCAGCATGGGCACGTTGAGGACGAAGAGGCGGTCGGCCTTCTCGTTGCGCCAGTCGGCCCAGGCGTCGAGGAAGCCGGGGGGTCCCTCGATGCTGCGCCACTGCTCGCCGGGCAGGTAGGTGTGGCCGACGCGGAGCTCGTGGCCTCCGAGCCACCGCTCCAGCTCCCCGATGCGGGCGACCCCGAGCGCGCCCGAGTCGAGGAAGGCTCCCATGGCGCCGGCGAGTGTCGGTGCGGGGTCCTTCGCCGTGACGGAGTCGGTGGCGTGGGCGGGGGACGAGAGGACTACTGAGCCCGTGGCGAGGAGACCGGCGGTGAACACCCCCAGCCACGTTCTCGATGTTCTCCGGTACGCAGCTCCCATGGCCGCTCCTTAGCGTCGTTCACTTTTTGATGATCCGTCAATCCGATGCTCCGAAAGTATTCCTAATGAGCCGACCGTGAACTCGGCTTCCCTCTGATCAGTAGTCCATTAGAGGATTTCATCGCCCAGTTGGGGCACCCGAGAAGAAGGGCATGCCGTGCTGCGCCAGAGTTTCGACACCCGCGTCCCCGCCGTCCTGGTGCGGCTCGACCGGAACCCCTTTCATCACGGCACCCTCGGCGCCACGCGCTCGCTGGGACGGGCGGGAATTCCGGTCCACGCCGTCGTCGAATCGAGCACCAGTCCGGTCACCCGCTCCCGCTATCTCCGTTCGGCCCTCGCACGCCCCGCGGCGACCTCCGCCGCCGAGCTGGCGGGACTGCTGGAGCGGATGGCCGGCGAGATCACCGACGGGCCGTCACATGCCGTGCTGCCCGTGCCGCTGGACGACGTCAGCGCCCTCGCGCTGGCCCGCCACCGTGACGAACTCGGCCCGCGCTTCCTGCTGCCCGAGCAGACCGAGCAGCAGCTGCTCCGGGTCGCGGACAAGGGGGCGCTCGCCGAGACCTGCGCGGCGCTCGGCCTGCCGCATCCTCGGACCGAACTGCCCGCCGGCGCCGACGAGGCCGCCGCCATGGCGTGGTCGCTCGGCCTGCCGGTGATCGCCAAGTGGAGCCGGCCGTGGCTGCTGCCGGCCGGCGGCGGGCTGCGCAGCACGACGATCGTCCGGTCGCTGGCGGAGGTACGGGAGCTGTACGCCCGCACCCCGGAGGCCGGCAGCCGGCTGCTGCTCCAGGAACTCCTTCCGGCGGGCCGGGACCTGGACTGGTTCTTCCACGGGTACGTGGACTCCGTGGGCCGCTGCACGACCGGGTCGTCGGGCCGCAAGGAGCGGTCCTGGCCGGACGGGGCGGGACTCACCGCCGTGGGCCGCTGGACCGTGAACCCGGCCGTCGAGCGGACCGCCCGCGAGCTGCTCGACGCTCTCGGCTACCGGGGCGTGTGCGATCTGGACTTCCGCCTCGACCGGGCGACCGGCGCGTACCACCTGCTCGACTTCAACCCCCGGCCCGGCGCCCAGTTCCGGCTGTTCACCGACCCGGACGGCCTGGACGTGGTCCGGGCGCTCCACCTCGACCTCACCGGGCGCCCGGTGCCGCCGCACTCCCCCGCGTACGGCCGCCGGTTCCTGGTCGAGAACTACACGGCGCTCTCGCTCCTGGCCTCGCCGCGCCGCCGGTACGCGGCCGAGCCGGGGGCCGCGCGGCAGCGGACCGAGTTCGCGTGGTGGGTGGCGGACGACCCGGGTCCCGCGCTCGCCATGGGCCGCGCCTGGGGCACCCACCTGCTGCGCAGGGTGCTGACCGCGCTCCGCGGACTGTTCGGGGCGAGACGTACGCCTCCGCCGGGCACCCCGTCGGCGCCGGGGGCCCGCACCTCCTCCCACCAGCTCACCCCACGATGAAGGCGGAAGGCACGATGTCGAAGTCGTCGAAGCCGATGTACGACCTGGTGGTCGTCGGGGCCGGACCCTACGGACTGTCCGTGGCCGCGCACGCGGCGGCCCGCGGACTGCACCTCCGGACCTTCGGCCGCTCGATGGCGTCCTGGCACGCCATGCCCTCGGGCATGTTCCTGAAGTCGGAGCCGTGGGCCTCCCACCTCTCCGACCCGGAGGGGGCGTACGGACTCGACGCCTACGCGGCGGCCAGGGGCGTCCGCGCCGCCCACGGCGTGCCGCTGCCGGTCGACTTCTTCGCCGCGTACGGCGACTGGTTCGCCCGGCGGGCCGTGCCGGCGCTCGACGAGCGCCTGATCGCGTCGGTGGCCCCGGGTGCCGGGGGCTTCGAGCTGCGGACCGCGGACGGCGAGGCCCTCCGCGCCCGGACGGTGGCGCTCGCCGTCGGCGTCCTGCCGTTCATGGAGATCCCGGGCCCGCTGCGCGGACTCCCCCGGCGGTACGTCACCCATTCGAGCCACCACGGCGAACTGGACGGCTTCGCCGGCCTGGACGTCACGGTCGTCGGGGCCGGCCAGGCCGCTCTGGAGACCGCCGCGCTCCTCACCGAGCAGGGCGCCGCCACCGTGCGGATCGTCGCCCGCGCGGACCGGCTGCACTGGAACACCCTGCCCCCGGCCCTCGACCGCGGCCTCTGGCCCGCGCTGCGCGCCCCGCACACGGGCCTGGGCTGCGGCTGGAAGAACAAGCTGTACGCGGACACCCCGGGCGTCTTCCGGCGCCTGCCGGCCGCCACCCGCGAGCGGATCTTCGACTCGGCGCTCGGCCCGGCGGGCGCCTGGTGGCTCCGCGAGCGGTTCGCGGCGATCGGGAACGTACGCCTCGGGCAGCGGATCACCTCCGCCTCGGTGACCGGCGCCGGGCGGCTGCGGATCGACGTCGCCGGGCCCGAGGGGACGACGGTCCTGGAGACCGACCACGTCATCGCGGCCACCGGCTTCACCCCGAGCCTGGACCGGGCCGGCGTGCTCTCCCCCGCGCTGCGTGGCGCCCTGCGCACGGTCGGCGCGGGCGGCGCGCCGGAGGTCGGCGGCCTCTTCGAGTCGTCGTGGCCCGGCCTCTTCCTCGCCGGACTGCTCACCGCCCCTTCGTACGGCCCGTCGATGCGGTTCGTCCTCGGCGCCGAGTACACGGCGGGACGCCTGGTGAAGGGCGTACGGCAGCGGCTGCGGGCGGGGGGCCCGGGCGGGGCGGTGGGCCGGCCGCGTACGGGCGGGAAGGCACCGGTCACGGCATGACCGGGGGCCGGGCCCGGAGAGCGTCCACTCTCCGGGCCCGGCCCCCGTGGTGCCCTGGGATCAGGCGTTGACGCAGGTGTTGCCGACGGCCGGGTTCAGCAGGCCGATGACGTTCACGCTGTTGCCGCAGACGTTGATCGGCACGTGGATCGGGACCTGGACGACGTTGCCGGACAGGACGCCCGGCGAACCGATCGCCGCACCGTGCGCGTCCGCGTCCGCGAAGGCCGGCGACGCGGCACCCATGGCCATGACGATTCCGGCGATGACGGCCGCAGCCTTCTTGCAGTTCATTTCGTCTGGATCCTTTCTTCGGCGGAATACATTTCCGCAGCACACAAGACAACGAACTCGCCTCGAAAAGGAAACCGAAACGGCGGGGGAGTTTCCTCTTTCACCCCATTGCCCGCACGGAACAGGGCCGGAGGGGAACGTCACCGTCCCCTCCGGCCCTGTCGCGCGGGCTCTGCGGATCAGCCGTTGTAGGCACCGTTGCCGGAGAGGACCGGGATGTCCTCGACGATGTGCGAGAGCGGCTCGTCACCCTTGGCCTGGGTGGAGTTCTCGGTGCACTGCTGGTTCTGCGGGGAGGACAGGACGTTGATGTCCTGGACCGCGACCGGGACGAGGACGCCGACGACCGAGCCGACGTTGCCCTTGACCGGGGCGCCCAGGCAGAGCTTGTTCAGCGAGCCCTGAACGGCCGAGAACTGCGGGCTCATGTCACCGGTCGTCTTCGAGTTGCCGAAGGACTGGTGCGCGCCGTTGCCGCTCAGCGAGGTCGTGCCGCCGTCGTCGGCGATGGCGAGCGCCGGGGAGGCCGCCGCAGCAGAAGCGCCGACAACAGAGGCCGTAACAGCCGCAGCCGCCATAATCTTCTTGATCACGGTGATTCCGTTCCTGTTCCCACCAATCGACCTGATTGATGCGACGGGATCAACTGCGCGCGACGGCTTTGGTTCCGGCACTTCACCCGTTCGACTGGGCCCGCGTTGCGCGCTGCCACGTGCGCTCCCCCAAGGGAGTGACACCGCGGAACCCTTGCGTCCGGGGGCAGTTGATCAGGCAGCTCCCTGCACGGAGCCGGTTCTAGAAGGGAACTCCCGTGATCAAGAAGGTTATGGCCACCGCGGCCGCAGCCGTCTCCATCGTCGGCGCCACCGCCGCCGTGGCCTCCCCTGCGCTCGCCATCTCCAACGACGGCGGCACCACGTCGCTCTCGGGCAACGGCGCGCACCAGGAGTACGGCAACTCCGCCACCTACGGCAACATGAGCCCCCAGTTCGCGCTGGTCCAGGGCTCCCTGAACAAGCCGTGCGTGGGCCTCCCGGCCAAGGTCAACGCCGGTTCGCTGATCGGTGCCATCCCGATCGCCGTCCAGGACATCAACGTCCTGTCCTCCCCGCAGAACCAGCAGTGCACCGAGAACTCCACCCAGGCCAAGGGTGACGAGGCGCTCTCGCACATCCTGGACGACATCCCGGTCCTGTCGGGCAACGGCGTCGGCAACAACTGACGTTCCGCGCTTCGCGCGTCGACGTTCACACGTCAGGGGCCGCCCTCCGGGGCGGCCCCTTTCGCGTTGTCACCAGGTCGGCCAGACCGGCGCGGCCATCAGGCGCTCCCACTCGCGGTCCGGCATGCCCGGGACCGTGCGCCCCGCCTGCGTCCACTGGGCCACCAGGGCGGAATACACCGGGAATGGCGTGCGGTCGGGAGGGGTCGGTTCACTCACATATCGGCTCTTCGGAATGAAGGCCATCCGTTCCCATTTTCCGGGATCCGGCGCCATCTTCGCTCCTTCCGCTGCGATTCCCGCATCATTCCACAGGCGCCGCAGGAGAGTGATTCGCCCTGTTCATGTCGCGTCGCGTACCTGTGTGCGAGCGGGGTCGAAATAGCGTGCGGACATGAAATTCCCGCGTCCCCGGGGGCTGCGCCGTGCGCTGCTCGCCTCGGCGGCTTTCACGGCTCTCGCCGCTCTCGCGCCCGGTGCCCTCGCCGTCGTCCCGTCCGACCTTCCCTCCCCCGAGCAGGGGCTGAACCTCCTGGTCGTCGGCGTCGACAGCCGCAAGGGCGTCACCGAGCAGGAGAAGGAACGCTTCCGCCTGGGCGGGCAGGAGTGCGACTGCACGGACGTGATCATGCTGGTGCACGTGTCGGCGGCGAACGACCGGGTCAGCGTCGTGAGCCTGCCGCGCGACTCGCTCACCACCTTCCCCGACCAGCACCGCGACCGGCGTACCGGAAAGCTGCACGCCGCACACCCCGCGAAGATCAACAACGCCTGGGCGGAGGGCGGCCCGGCCTTCACGGTGGAGACCGTCGAGTCGATCACCGGGCTCCCCGTCCACCGCTACCTGGAGATCGACTTCCGGCGCTTCATGGACACCGTCGACCGCGTCGACGGCGGAGTGCCCGTCTGTACGGTCGAGCCGCTCAAGGACTCGGTCACCGGCATCGACCTGAAGCCCGGCACCACGCGGGTCGCCGGCGGCGAGGCGCTCCAGTACGTGCGGTCTCGGCGGGCCGACGGGCAGATGGACTTCGGGCGCATCCGGAAGCAGCAGAAGTTCGTGGTGAACACCCTGGAGCGGCTCCGGGAGGGCGTCCTGGACGACCCGGCGGCGCTGGAGGTGTTCGCCGCGACGCTGCGCGGCACCGCCGCCGTCGAGCGGGGCGTCTCGACGGCGGAGCTGCTGACGCTCGCCACCCGCCTGAAGGACCTGCCTCCGGACCGGACGGAGTTCTCGACCGTGCCCGTGCGGGGATTCAACCCGGACATCGCCGGAGTCGGGTCGACGCTCGCGTGGGACGAGGAAGGGGCCGCGGAGGTCTTCGGGCGGCTGCGCGAGGACCGGCCGCTGCCCGCGGCCGGGGCCGTGGCGCCGAGCGAGATCCCGGTGGCCACGTACCGGCCCGCGCCGGGGTCTTCGCTCATCTGCCCGTAGTCCGTCCGGTGGACTTCCCGGAACCTCCGGGCCTCTGACCAGTTGATCAGCGCGGCTCGGCACTCATCGATCGAGCCAGTATCCGAAAGGCCTCCACAATGAAGAAGCTCTTGGCGACGGCTGCCGTGGCAGCGTCCGTTCTCGGCGCGACGGCGGCGGGTGCCGGTCAGGCGCTGGCGATCGCCGACGACGGCGGCACCACCTCGCTGTCGGGCAACGGTGCCCACCAGGAGTTCGGCAACTCCAGCACCCACGGCGACATGAGCCCCCAGTTCGCGCTGGTCCAGGGCTCCCTGAACAAGCCGTGCGTGGGCCTGCCGGCCAAGGTCAACGCCGGTTCGCTCGTCGGTCTGATCCCGATCGCGGTCCAGGACGTCAACGTCCTGTCCTCCCCGCAGAACCAGCAGTGCACCGAGAACTCCACCCAGGCCAAGGGTGACGAGCCGCTGTCGCACATCCTCAGCGACATCCCCGTGCTGTCCGGCAACGGCGCCGGCAACAGCTGAGCGACGCCGCTCGGCGACGGTGCGGCCCCGCCGCCCCTCCTCGGAGGGGTGGCGGGGCCGTCCCCGTTCCGCGCCGGGGTCAGAGCGCGCGGCGCAGCTCGGCCGGGTCGGTGACCGGGGCGTCGCAGGTGAAGTGACGGCAGACGTACGCGGCCGGTCGTCCGCCCACCAGCGGACGGTCCTTCAGGAGCGGGAACTCCTCGCTGTCGGGGGTGCCGGTGGCGACGACCACGCCGGGGGCGGTGGCCAGGAGCGCGGTACGGCGCAGCTCCTGGAAGGCGTCGTCGCCGGGGGCGCCCACGACCGCGATCTCGCGGGGCCCGTCGAGGAGGGCCTCGGCGACGGCGAGTCCCCAGCCGATGAAGCGGGGCGCGCGCGGGCCGAGGGCCTTGACGACGCCGAGCGCTCCTTCGGCGGCGGCGCGGTGGGCCTCGGATCCGGTGTGCGCCGCGTAGGAGAGCAGTGCTCCGGCGGCGGCGGTCCAGCCGGACGGGGTGGCGTTGTCGGTGGGGTCCTGGGGGCGCCGGATGAGGGCCTCGGCGTCGTGGGCCGTGTCGTACAGCGCACCGCCCTCGGCGACGAAGCGGTCGAGGACGATGTCCAGGAGGAAGCCGGCGAACTCCAGCCAGGCGCCTTCGCCGGTGACGGCGGCGAGGGCGAGGAACCCCTCGGCGACGTCGGCGTAGTCCTCGAGGACTCCGGCGTTGGCGCCGGCGCGGCCGTCCTTCGAGGTGCGGCTGAGCCGGGCCTGCTCGTCCATGTGGACCCGGACGAGCAGGTCGGCGGCCTCGGTGGCGCGCTCGACGAGGTCGGGCCGGTCGAAGAGGGCGCCGGTCTCGGCGAGGGCGGCGATGGCGAGGCCGTTCCAGGCGGCGACGACCTTGTCGTCGCGGCCGGGGCGGGCGCGCTCCTCGCGGGCGGCGAGGAGCCGGGCCGCGATCGACGCGATCCGTTCGGCGTCGGCCGGACCCGCCTGCTGGGGGAGCTGGAGGACGGAGCTGCCGTGTTCGAAGGTGCCGTCCTCGGTGACGCCGTAGTGGGCGGCGGCGAGGGCGGCGTCGTCCGCGCCGAGGACCTCGGCGAGCTGCCCGGGGGTCCACACGTAGAAGGCGCCCTCGACGTGCCTGCCGGTGCCGTCCTCGGAGTCGGCGTCGAGGGCGGAGGCGAAGCCGCCCTCGGGGGTGCGGAGTTCGCGGACGAGGAAGTCGGCGGTCTCCAGGGCGACCCGGCGGGCCAGGTCGCTGCCGGTGGCCTTCCACAGGTGGGCGTAGGCGCGGCAGAGCAGGGCGTTGTCGTACAGCATCTTCTCGAAGTGAGGGACGACCCAGGCGCGGTCGACGGCGTAGCGGGCGAAGCCGCCGCCGAGCTGGTCGTAGATGCCGCCGCGGGCCATCGCCTCGCAGGTGTCGGCGGCCATCTGGAGGGCGCCCTCGGAGCCCGTACGGGCGTGGTGGCGGAGCAGGAACTCCAGGGCCATCGACGGCGGGAACTTGGGGGCGCCGCCGAAGCCGCCGCGGGTGGCGTCGTACTCGCGGGTGAGGCCGAGGAGTGCCTGGGCGAGCTCCTCCTCGCCGGGGACGCCGTCGCCGCCGTAGGCGAGGGAGCGGCCGGCGAGGTCCTTGACGATCCGGTCGGCGACCTCGCCGACCTCCTCGCGGCGGCCGGTCCAGGCGTCCCGGACGCCTTCGAGGACCTCGGGGAAGGAGGGCATGCCGTGGCGGGGCTCGGGCGGGAAGTACGTACCGAAGTAGAAGGGGGCGGCGTCGGGGGTGAGGAAGACGGTCATCGGCCAGCCGCCCTGGCCGGTGGCGGCCTGGACGGCCTCCATGTAGACGGCGTCGACGTCGGGGCGTTCCTCGCGGTCGACCTTGACGGCGACGAAGTGCTCGTTGACCAGGGCGGCGGTGGCGTCGTCCTCGAAGGACTCGTGCGCCATGACGTGACACCAGTGGCAGGAGCTGTACCCGACGCTGAGCAGGACGGGGACGTCGCGGCGACGGGCCTCTTCGAAGGCCTCGGCCGACCACGGCCACCAGTCGACCGGGTTGTCGGCGTGCTGCAGGAGGTAGGGGGAGGTCTCATGGGCCAGTCGGTTCGGCATGGGCCCATCCTGCCGCAGCCGTCTCCTCCTTTCTCCGCTCTCTCGCGCCGACGCGCGCCGCGCAGGACACTGGGCCCGGACGACTCGGGGCCGGGTTCACCGGCGCGCGCGGAGGGGGACGCACATGCGGGAGAGTCATCGGGCCGTGGTCGAACGGCTGTTGGAGCGGCTCGTCGCGGAGGAGGTACGCGGCTCCGGCGGGCGGGCCCTGCCCGCCGAGGTGCTGCTCGCGCGGGGCCGGGCGGCGCTGGAGTCGATGGCGGCGAGCGCGGAGGCGGAGTACACGGCCTTCCTGGCGGCCCTGGAGGCCTCGGAGGTGCCGGCGGGGAAGCCGGGTGTCGGGCGGCCGCGGTGGGCGGATCGTTTCACCGGGCCCGCGGTGGGCGCTCCGGCACTGGTCGCCGGGGTCGCGGCGGCCGCGGCCGTCGGCGCGGACCTGGCGCTCGGCACGGCGACGGGGACGGCGTTCGGCGCGGGCGCCGTGGTGGCGGTGGCCGGCGCGGCGGCGACCGTGCTGAGGGTGACGGCGGGGCCCCGGCCGGTCGCCGCCGGTGGATTCTCCGCCGCTGCCGACGGGTTGAGGGCGGAGTGGCTGACCGCGCTGGAGGCGCGGGCCGTGCGGCCGTTCCTGGAGCGGCAGCGGGCGGCAGCGCCGCCGGACGTCGCGGTGGCGGTGCCGCGGCAGGTGCGGGGCGACCGGCTGCGGGGGGCCGACCGGAGTGCGGCCGCCCGGCAGCGTGCCGTCCTGGAGCGTTCGTTCGGTCATCTGCCGGACCCGGGCGGGGTGTTCGCGGGGCGGCGGGAGGAGCTGGCCCGGATCACGCGGTGGGTGCAGACGGGGCGGGCGTCGGCGGCGACCCGGCCGACGGTGGTGCTGTTGCACGGCGAGCCGGGGTCGGGGCGGACGGCGCTCGCGGTGCGGGCGGCGCACGCGCTGCGGGACCAGTTCCGCGGGGCGTGCGTGGTGGACCTGCGGGGCGCCGCGACCGGCGAGCGGCCGGTGTCGACCCGTGAGGCGCTGCTGCACCTGCTGAACCGGCTGGGCGCGCCGCGCGACCGGCTGCTGTTCCGGGAGGGCTCGACGGCCGACCAACAGGTGGCGCGGCTCGCGGAGTTGTACCAGCGGCAGCTGACCGGGGTGCCGGTGACGGTGATCCTGGACGACGCCGTGGACGCGGCCCAGGTGCGGGCCCTGCTGCCGGAGCGCTCCGACAGCCTGGTCCTGGTGACCTGCCGGGAGCCGCTGGACCTGGGCCCCGACGTCCCGGCCGACGTGCACGTCCTGCCGGTGGCGGCGCTGGACGCGGGCGGGGCGGAGGAGCTGCTGCGGGCGGCGGCGGGGGCGCCCGACCCCGGGCCGTACGACGCGGCCGCCGCCGAGCGGATCCGGGAGCTGTGCGGCGGGCTTCCGCTGGCCCTGCGGGTGGCGGGCTCCCAGCTCGGGCGGCGCCCGATGGACGAGCTCGCGGAGCTGCTCGCGCGTCCGGGGTGGGAGCCCGATCCCGTCGGGCGCGCCCTGTCCGCGCGGTACCACGCCGGTCTCGACGACGACGCGCGGCGGCTGCTCAGGCGGCTCGCGCTGGCCGGGCGGGCGTCCCTGGGAGCGGCCGCGGCGGGGGCGCTGCTCGGCGCGGACGGCCCGGAGGGGGCGCGGCTGCTGCGGGAGCTGGCCGACGCGGGGCTGCTCGACCACGTGCGGGGCGAGCGGTACCGGCTGCACGACGCGGTGCGCGCTTTCGCGGCGGTGCGGCTCCTGGACGAGGAGGACGCGGCGGAGGTCGCGGCGGCGCAGGAGCGACTGATCCGCAACTACGCGGAGCTGGCGGACGCGGTGATCCGGATGGTCGACGGCAAGATGTCGACGCGCGCCGACCGGTTCGACGGGCACGGTTTCGGGTCGCTCGAGGCGGCCCTGAGCTGGCTCGACGAGGAGACCAGTTTCATCACGGCGGCGCTGCGGCACGCGGAGGGCGTCGACCAGCAGACCGTCCTCGGGCTGCTGGGCGCGCTGTGCGACTACTGCCTGCTGCGCGGCGACCTCTACCGGCTCGGCGAGATCAACGAGCTGGCCGAGTCCGTCGGGCAGGGCCAGCTGTCCCGTTCGGTGCAGTGGCGGACCGGCATCGCGGCCCGGCAGCTCGGCGAGCTCGACAAGGCGCGGACAACGCTGACGTCCGTCGTCTCGCTCTACCAGGAGGCCCGGCAGGACCCGGGGGCGGCGCTCGCGCTCTGCTCGCTCGGCATCACCCTGCACCACCAGGGGCGGCTCGCGGAGGCGGCGGCGCGGCTGCGGGAGGCGCTCGTCCTCCAGGAGCCGGAGGCGCTCGCCGCCGACCGGGCGTGGACGCTGCACGCGCTCGCGGCCGTGGAGCGGGACCGGGGGAACCTGGCGGAGGCGGCGGGCCTGCTGGACCGGTCGCTCGCCCTGCACCGGGAGCACGAATCCCTGCACGGCGAGGCCTGGGCGCATTTCCAGCGGGGCCAGGTGCTGCTGCTGCGGGGTGACGTGGCGGGTGCCGAGGGCGAGCTGCGGGGCGCCCTCGACGACTACGGGCGCATCCATGACGGTCGCGGCGAGGCGTGGGCGCTGACCCAGCTCGCCCGGGCGCGGCTGGCGGCCGGGGACGCGGAGCCGGCGGTCGAGGAGCTGCGCGGGGCGCTCGCCCGGCACCGCGAGCAGGAGGACGCGCGGGGCGAGGCGTGGACGCTGTACCACCTGGGGCACGCCCTGGAGGAGCGCGGCGACCGTGACGAGGCGGTGCGGGAGCTGGGCCGGGCCCGGACGATGTTCTCCCGGATGCGGGACGTGTACGGCCTGGCCAGTGCCCGGCACCACTCGGGCCGGGTCACCCGGGACCAGCTCGCGGCCCGCACGGGCGGGCTGCGGAACTCGGGCTTCGCCCGGCAGCTCCTGGTGGACGCGCGGGCGGACTTCCACCGGATCGGGGTGGCCCACGGGGAGGCCTGGACGTGCCTGGAGCTGGCGATCATCGACGCGGGCAACGCGCGGGTGCCGCAGGCGCTGGGCCTGTGCGACGAGGCGCGGGCCCTGTTCGGCACGTACGGCGACCTGCGGGGCGCCGACTGGGCCCGCTTCCTGCGCTGCACCCTGCTCCCCCACGCGGCTCCGGGCGCTCCCGAGCCGGGGACGGCGTCGGCCCGCGAGGAGCTCGCCGCGCTGGTCGCCGACCGGCATCCGGCCCGTGATCCGCGGCTGGACGACTGCGCCGAGGCCTACGCCGTGGTGCTCGGCCGGGGTGTCCCCGCGTCGGCGCCCTGGCAGGCCTGGGACCTGGGCATGGTGCCGAACCGGCACGCCCGTGAGGTGCTGGGGGTGCCGGGGGCGTAGGGGGTGAGTTGCCGATCAGGCCGGCATGCTCGGCAGGACACGCCCTGAGGCGGTCCCGGCGAGCCCGGCCTGATCGGTGAGGGCACGCCGTGGGGAGGCCCGCACGGAGCCGCCCCCCGTCCCGTACCGGTCGGGTACGGGACGGGGGGCGGTGCGGTCACTTGGCGGAGGTGCCCGTCGGCGTGCCGGGGGTGGTCTCGCCGGCGGCCGGGTCGGGGGCCTCCTCGAAGGAGACCTTGCCCATGTGCCGGTTCATCGACTTCATCAGCATCCAGACCGCGAGGGCCAGGGCCGCGAAGACGACGAAGCCGAGGACGCCGGGGGTCACCTTGTTCTTGTCCAGCTCTTCGGCGGCGAAGGGGACAAGCTGGGTCAGTGCCAGGTGTGCGCTCATGTCAGGCATTGTCGCGGATGCCCGCGAAGAGATCTTCCTCGGGGAGGGAGGTCGGGACCAGCGCCTTGCTGAGCTCGTACTCCTCCGTGGGCCAGACCTCCTTCTGGATCTCCAGCGGGACCCGGAACCAGCCGCCGTCGGGGTCGATCTGGGTGCGGTGGGCGATGAGGGCCTTGTCGCGGGTCTCGAAGAAGTCGGCGCAGGGCACGAAGGTGGTCAGCGTGCGGGGCTTGCGCTCGAACTCCTTCATGCGGTCGATCCACTCCGCGTAGGGGGACTCGAGGCCGCGGCCGATGAGCGCCTCGTGGAGGGCGGTGGTGCGGGGGAGGTTGAAGCCCTGGTTGTAGTACAGCTTCAGCGGCTGCCAGAGCGGGCCGAACTCGTCCTCGGGGTACTTGTCGGCGTCGGCCGCACCGTCGAAGGCCACCATCGTGATCTTGTGGGTCATGATGTGGTCGGGGTGCGGGTAGCCGCCGTTCTCGTCGTAGGTCGTGACGACCTGCGGACGGAAGGAGCGGATCTTGCGGACCAGCTCGCCGGCGGCCGTGTCCACGTCCTCCAGGGCGAAGCAGCCCTCCGGGAGCGGGGGCAGCGGGTCGCCCTCGGGCAGGCCGGAGTCGACGAAGCCGAGCCATTCCTGGGAGACGCCGAGGATCGCGCGGGCCTCGTCCATCTCCTTGCGGCGGACCTCGTGGATGTTCTCCTCGATGTAGGGGTCGCCCTGAAGCTGGGGGTTCAGGACCGAGCCGCGCTCGCCGCCCGTGCACGTCACCACGATGACGTCCACCCCCTCGGACACGTACTTGGCCATCGTCGCCGCACCCTTGCTCGACTCGTCGTCGGGGTGGGCGTGGACGGCCATCAGTCGCAGCTGGTCAGTCAAGACTCGATCCTCAGTGATTCGACGCGGAGCCAGGTTCTCTATAGTGACGGAATCGGGGGAGTGAAAATTCCGCCACCCCCGGCTTCGAGAGGATCGATCATGAGCGCGGTGCGAGAGCAGCTGCCCGAGGGGCGCTACGGGCGCTCCGCGGACGAGCGGGCCGACCGCAAGCTCAGGATCGTCGGCGCCGTGCTCGGCGTCCTCTTCCTCGCGCTGATGGGCTGGTTCGGCTGGTACTACGTCGTCGACAACAAGATCAGCGCCGAGATGATCAAGTTCGACGTGGTGAGCGACACCGAGGTCCAGGTCCACCTGGAGGTCCGCAAGGACGAGGGCGTCAAGGGCGTCTGCACGCTGCGCTCCCGCGCCGAGGACGGGACCGAGGTGGCCCGCAAGGACGTTCGGATCGACGACCCCGCCACCCGGGTCGACACCGTCTTCTCGCTCCGCACCACCGCCCGCGCGACCAGTGCCGAGCTGATCGGGTGTACGGCGCCGTAGCGGTGGGTAGGGACCGGGTGACGAGTCCCGGCGGGTCACCACCGTGACCTGGGGTGACGCCATCCTTATGGTTTATGTCCTCCCGCTTTTCGCCACTCATTGTTAGGCTCGTGCTTTCGCCCACCCGGGACGCCATGCATTCCGTGTAGGGCGATGCTTTGTATTCCCAGTACCTACGAGGAGCACCCGTGACCCAGACCAGCGACAACGTCACCTGGCTCACCCAGGAGGCGTACAACAAGCTCAAGGACGAGCTTGAGTACCTGTCTGGTCCCGCGCGTACCGAGATCACGGTCAAGATCGCCGCGGCACGCGAAGAGGGCGACCTGCGCGAGAACGGCGGGTACCACGCGGCCAAGGAGGAGCAGGGCAAGCAGGAGCTCCGGATCCGTCAGCTCACCCAGCTGCTCCAGCACGCCAAGGTCGGCGAGGCCCCGGCGGACGACGGCATCGTCGAGCCCGGCATGGTCGTCACGATCGCCTTCGACGGCGACGAGAACGACACGATGACCTTCCTGCTCGCCTCCCGCGAGTACGCGAGCGGCGACATCGAGACCTACTCGCCGCAGTCGCCGCTCGGTGTCGGCGTCAACGGCAAGAAGGCCGGTGACGACGCGCAGTACGAGCTGCCGAACGGCAAGAAGGCCACGGTGAAGATCCTCAGCGCCAAGCCGTACAGCGGCTGATCCGCACGTCTTCCACGAAGGGCCGGCCCCCACCGGGGGCCGGCCCTTCGTGCTGCATGCACATGCAATGATGCGGCCTGACGTCGCGTCACACACGTCACGTCACACGTCTGCAGGGGGGATGGACGAGGTGCTGGGACCGCTGCGCGAGGGCGCGCCACGACAGATCGGACCGTACGAGGTGCTCGCCCGGCTCGGCGCCGGCGGGATGGGCGAGGTGTTCCTCGGGCGGGCCGCCGAACCGACGGAAACCGAGGTCGGGGCCGGGGCCGGGGCGGGGGTCGGGGCCGGGACCGGGGCCGAAGCGGCGGAGACGGGGGGCGGGGCCGGGCCCGGCGTCGAGTCGGGGGCCGGGGCCTCCGCCGTCGGCCGGCCGGTGACCGGCACCTTCGTCGCCGTGAAGACCGTCCGGCGCGACGTGGCCGGGGACCCGGCCTTCCGGGACCGCTTCCGGCGCGAGATCAGGGTCGCGGGGCTCGTCGACAGCCGGTACGCGGCCGCGCCCGTCGGCGGCGACGCCGACGCCGAGGTGCCCTGGCTGGCCACCGCGTACGTGCCCGGGCCCAGCCTCTCCCAGGCCGTGCGGCGCGGCGGCGCGCTGCCCGTCGCCACCGTGCGGGCGCTCGGCGCGGACGTCGCCCGGGCCCTGGCCGACCTGCACCGGGCCGGGGTCCTGCACCGGGACCTCAAGCCGGGCAACGTCATGCTCTCCGTCGACGGCCCCCGCCTCATCGACTTCGGCATCGCCCGCAGCAACACCGCCACCACCATGACCGCGACCGGCCTGATGGTCGGCACGCCCTCCTTCATGTCCCCCGAGCACGTGGCCGGGGCCCGGCACGTCACCGCCGCGTCCGACGTCTTCTGCCTCGGCTCGCTCCTCTGCTACGCGGCGACCGGCGAGGACCCCTTCGGCGACGGGCCGCTGGCCGCCGTCCTCTACCGCGTCTCGCAGGCCGAGGCCGACCTGAGCCGGGTGCCGGACGAGCTGCGCGGGACCGTCGCCGCCTGCCTGGCCCTCGACCCGGAGGCCCGGCCGACACCGCAGCGGCTCGTGGAGCGGCTCGCGCCCGGCGCCGCGGCGAAGGTCTTCCCGTGGCCGGAGGGCGTACACGACCACATCGGCGCGTACGGGCGGGAGCTCGCCCAGCTGGTGGCCTCGGGCGGGCCGCTCCTGGAGGCGGCGCCCGCGTCCGGGCCCGTCGTCACCCCGGCCGTGCCCGGCCTGCACTCCGTACCGACCCAGGCGCCGGTCGCCCGGCCCGCCGCACCCCCGCGCCGGCGCCGGGGACGGGTCGTCGCCGCCGTGCTCGCCCTCGCCGTCGTGGCCGGAGGCGTCGGCACGTACCTGCTGTGGCCGGAACCGGGGAAGCCGCAGGCCCCCGCCAAGGCCGCACCGCCCGCCGGGCCCCGCGTCCCCGGCGTCGACGACCGGGGCCTCGCCGACGCCTCCGGGGTCGTCCCGCAGAACGCCGCCCAGCGGCCGGTCGGCTGGAAGTCCTGGCACACCCAGCTGACCGCCCCGGCCTTCGGCTGCTCGGCCGGCGACAAGGTGCTGGTCTGCCGGACGACGGACGGGCGGTACGAGGCGCTGGACCCGGCGAGCGGGAAGAAGCTGTGGGACGTCGCGCGGCCCAAGGACACGCCGGGCGAGACGTACGTCAGCCCCACCGGATACCCCTTCACGGGCGGGAGCGCCACGCGCCCCACGGTCCACGACGGGACGGTCGTCCTCGTCGCGGGCGCGTCGCTCCAGGCCCGTGACGCCCGCACGGGAGCGGTGCGCTGGGACAAACCGGCCATGGGGCCGCAGGGCTTCTGGGACACGCGGCCCGTCGTCGCCGACGGCATGGTCTTCGCCGCCACGGAGGTGACGCAGGACGTGAACTCCACCCGCTCCGCGCTGACGGCGTTCTCCCTGGCCGACGGGCGGGAACTCTGGTCGAAGGAACTCACCAACGAGGTGATCTCCTCCGCCGAGCGCCAGTCGTACGAACCGGTCGCCTACGCCCGGGGCGTCGTCTACGCCCTCAGCCAGGGCGGGCTCGTGGCGTACGACGGGAAGCGGGGCACCCTGCTCGGCCAGGTCGACCAGGACGCCAAGGCCTGCCACGAGCTCAAGGTGTCGGGCACGTCGGCGTACTGCGCCGAGGCCGGATACGGCACCGACTCCGGCACGGACGTGCACCTGCTCGACGCCCGCACCCTCGCCACGAAGGCGTCGCTGCCCGGTCAGCTCGCCAAGGCCGCGCCCACGGCGGTCGGCCCGCACACCGTCGTGACCTGGGGCAAGGGCCTGCGGGTGCTCGACCCGCGCACCGGCGAGACGCTCGCCTCCTTCCCGCTCAAGGCGGCCCCCGCAGGCCTGGCCCAGAGCTGGTCCACGCCGCTGCTCGCGGGCGACCGGGTCGTCTACGCCGACTACTCGTCGCTGTACACCGTGCGGATCGGCGCCGACGGCAAGCCCGGCGCGATCCAGGCCACGCCGGTGCCGGGGGCGCCGGGGCCGCGGGCCGAGGAGGACGGCTACGACCCGAACTGGGGCGAGTTCCTCCACAAGCAGATCAGGCGGCCGGAGGTGCTGCCCGTCGGCGGGATCGCGTACGTCGTCTTCGACAAGGGCGTCGTCGCCGCCGTCGAACTCCCCGGCGAGAAGGAGTAGTCCGGTGCTGGAAGCGATGCCCGCCGGGCAGCCCCCGCGTCTCGTCGGCCCCTACCGGCTGCTCGCCCGCATCGGCGCGGGCGGCATGGGCGAGGTGCACCTCGCGTGCCGGGCGGACGCGCCGACGGCCGACCCGTACCGGATGGTCGCGGTGAAGACCGTGCGGGAGGAGCTGGAGGTCGACGCGGACTTCCGGACGCGGTTCCGGCGGGAGATCGCGGCGGCGCGGACCGTCGACGGGCCCGGGGTGGCGCGGCTCGTGGACGCGGACGCCGACGCGCCCTCGCCGTGGCTGGCGACGGAGTACGTGCCGGGGCCGTCGCTCGCGGAGGCCGTCGTACGGTCCGGGGCTCTGCCCGTGGCCGCCGTGCGGGCCCTCGGGGCCGCGCTCGCCGGGGCGCTGGCGGACGTGCACGGGGTGGAGGTGCTGCACCGGGACCTCAAGCCGGCGAACGTGCTGCTCGGCGCGGCCGGGCCGAAGCTCATCGACTTCGGCATCGCGCAGGCCTTCGAGGCGACGGCGCTGACGTCGACCGGTCTGGTGGTGGGCTCGCCCGGGTTCATGTCGCCGGAGCACCTGGTGGGGAGCCGGGCGGTGGTGCCGGCCTCCGACGTGTTCTGCCTGGGCGCGGTGCTCGCGTTCGCGGCGAGCGGCCGAGGGCCTTTCCACGACGACGAGATGGCCGCGGTGATCTACCGCATCAGCCGGGCCGAGGCCGACCTCGCCGGCGTGCCCGACGAGTTGCGTCCGGTGGTGGAGCGCTGCCTGCTGCTCGACCCGGCCGAGCGGCCGTCGGCGGCGGAGCTGGTCGGGCTCCTCGACGACGAGGAGCCCGACGTCTTCCCCTGGCCCGGCGGGGTGCTGTCGCTGCTCGCCGAGTACGGGGAGGCGGCCCGGAGCGTCGGGGAGGCGGCGGGCTCCGGCGCGGGCGTGGCCGACCTGCCGACGCTCGGCCCGGTGGTCCCCTACTCCCCCACCGCCGTGACCGACCGGCCGGTGGTCCCGGCGGCCCCCGTCCGGCGCCGCCCCTGGGGCGCGGTCGTGGCGGGCGCGGTGGCGGTGGCCGTGGTGGCGACGGTGGGCGTGGTGCTCGTGAACCGGGGCGGCGGGGAGGGCGGCACGTCCGCCGGCGGGGCCGCCGGGTCGCCGCCCGGCACGAGCACCGGCGCCGGACCCGGCGCCTCGACCCCCGTCGCGTTGAGCCGGGTCGTCCTGCCGTACGGCTCCGCGGGCCACACCAACGACTTCGGCAAGGCCGGCACCGACCGCGCCTACCGCCCGGCCGGCTGGGCACCCTGGACCGCCGAGGTGGATCGGGGGGTCGGGGCCTGCGCCCTCTCGCCGAAGGTACTGGTGTGCCCCGGCAACGCCGGGGCGGTGACCGCGCTGGGCGCGGCGGACGGCAAGAAGGTGTGGAAGGTGCCCGCCCAGGCCGGAAGCGACCTCAGCGGACCCAAGTATCCGGCGATCGTCGGCGACTCCGTGTACGTGACCGACATGAACGGGGTCGCCGTCTACGGGCTCGCCGACGGCAAGCCGCAGGGCCGGATCCCCGGGCAGGCCGCCGAGTGGGGCATCAAGGACACCGATCTCGTCGACGGCGTCCTGTACTCGACGTACTTCGGCATCAAGAAGGAAGGGACCGGGCTCGTCACCGCCGTGCGGCTCAAGGACCGCCGGCAGCTGTGGAGCGCGCCGCTCGACGGGGTGCCGGAAGAGCTCGTCGTGGGCGCGGGGAAGGTGCTCGTCGCGTTCGGCTCGGACGAGGCGGTGGCGTTCGACGCAGGCACGGGGCGGGACCCGATCCGGGTGCGGGAGCACTGCGGCACCTTCGCGGTGCACGACGAGAGCGGGAGCGTCCTCTGCTCGGGCCGCTCGGACGGATCGGTCGCGGTGCTCGACGCCCGCACGCTGAAGCCGCTGCGCACGCTGGGCGGCGGCGGGGGCTATCCGACGGCCGGGCCGGCCGTCGGCGCGGACGGCCTCGTCGCGGTGGTCGACGGGGCGGGCACGCTGATCACGTACGACCTGGGGACCGGGCGGGAGCGGTGGCGGGCGGACGCCGGAACCTCGACGGACCGGGTGTACGTCGCCGGGGACCGGGTCGTGGCCGTGTCGGAGGACAGGGTGGTGACCTACCCGGCGTCCGGTCCCGACTCCGACGACGACATGGGCGAGTACCGCCCCAACACCCCGGACGGCGCGCCCACTCCGCAGTCCGGTGGGGACGCGCTGGCCGCCGGAGGGGCGGTCTTCCTCGCCCTCCCCGACGGCCTCGTCGTCTCGGCCTACCTGCCCTGAGCCACGCGGCGGCTCACACCGTCGCCGAGCGGTACTTCCGCACCGACAGGCTGCGGAAGACGCCGATGATCAGGACCGACCAGATGATCGACGCCCAGACCGGGTGCTGCATCGGCCAGGCGTCGGACTGGACGACGCCCGGGTTGCCGAAGAGTTCGCGGCAGGCCTGGACGGTGGCGCTGAAGGGGTTCCATTCGGCGATCGGGCGGATCCAGTCGGCCATCATGCTGGGGTCGACGAAGGCGTTGGACACGAAGGTGACCGGGAACAGCCAGATCAGGCCGCCGGAGGTGGCGGCTTCGGGGGTGCGGACCGAGAGGCCGATGAGGGCGCCGATCCACGAGAAGGCGTAGCCGAGGAGGAGGAGCAGGGCGAAGGCGCCGAGGGCCTTGGGGACGCCGTTGTGGATGCGCCAGCCGACCAGGAGGCCGACGATCGCGAGGACCACGAGGGTCAGCGCGGTCTGGACGAGGTCGGCGAGGGTGCGGCCGGTGAGGACGGCGCCGCGGGCCATCGGCAGCGAGCGGAAGCGGTCGACGAGGCCCTTGTGCATGTCGTCGGCGATCCCGGCGCCCGCTCCGGCGGTGGCGAAGGTGACGGTCTGGGCGAAGATGCCGGCCATCAGGAACTCGCGGTAGACCGCCGGGTTCGTGTTGCCGCCGACGCTCATCGAGCCGCCGAAGACGTAGCTGAAGAGGACGACGAACATCACGGGCTGGATGAGCCCGAAGATGACCATCTCCGGGATCCGGGTCATCCGGATCAGGTTGCGCTGGGTGACGACCAGCGAGTCGTTGATCGACTGGGCGATGCCCCCGCGCGGCTTCGGGGCCGCGGAGACGGTGTCGGTCAGGGAGGTCACGAGGCCTTCTCCTTCCGGTCCTTCCGGTCCTTCCCGTCCTTCCGGCTCCTGCCGGTGGCGTCCGCCGCGCCGCCCTCCTCCTCTTCCTCGCGCTCGGCCGCGTGGCCGGTGAGGGAGATGAAGACGTCGTCGAGGGTGGGGCGGCGCAGGCCGATGTCGTCGATCTCGACGCCGACGGCGTCCAGGTCGCGGATGACCTCGGCGAGCAGTTTGGCGCCGCCGGCGACGGGGACGGTGAGCTTGCGGATGTGGTCCTCCACGGACACCTCGCCGTGGCCGAGGCCGGCGATGCCGTAGCGGGCGAGGACGTCCCGGGCGCCGCCGATCATCTCGGGCTGCTGGACGACGACCTCGACGCGCTCGCCGCCCGTCTGGGCCTTGAGCTGGTCGGCGGTGCCGCGCGCGATGACCTTGCCGTGGTCGACGACGCAGATGTCGTGGGCGAGGTGGTCGGCCTCCTCCAGGTACTGGGTGGTGAGGAGCAGGGTCGTACCGCCCGCGACGAGCTCCTTGATGACGTCCCAGAGGCCCTGCCGGTTGCGGGGGTCGAGGCCGGTGGTCGGTTCGTCCATGAACATGACCGGCGGGGAGACGACGAGGGCCGCGGCGAGGTCGAGGCGGCGGCGCATGCCGCCGGAGTACGTCTTGGCGGGGCGGTCGGCGGCGTCGGCGAGGTGGAACCGGTCCAGGAGTTCGCCGGCCCGCTCCTTCGCCGCCTTCGCCTTCATCTGGTAGAGCCGGCCGACCATCTGGAGGTTCTCGCGGCCGGTGAGGTACTCGTCGACGGCCGCGAACTGGCCGGACAGGCCGATCGAGCGGCGGACCTGGTCGGGGTGCTTGAGCACGTCGATCCCGGCGACGAGGGCCCGGCCGCTGTCGGGCCGGATCAGCGTCGTCAGGACGCGCACGGCGGTGGTCTTGCCCGCGCCGTTCGGGCCGAGCAGGCCGAGGACGGTGCCTTCGGGCACGTCGAGGTCGACGCCGTCCAGTGCTCGTACGTCGCCGAAGGTCTTCACCAGACCCTCGGCGTAGATCGCGCCTGGCATAGGAATTCTCCCGGGGAGATTCGGGCGTTTCCGTCCGATCCTAGGCGTGCGGGGCGCGCCTCGCCCAGTGAATTCGTGACCGGCGTCACACGGCCGCCGGGCGGAGCGCGGAGGGGTAAGGGTCAGCCGAGGACCGTGTACCCGGCGTCCCTGAGCGCCTCCTCGACCTCCCGGCAGTGCTCCGGGCCCTTGGTCTCCAGGTGCAGCTCGACCTCCGCCTCGGTCAGTCCGAGGCGCGGATCGGTGCGTACGTGGCTGACGTCAAGGACGTTCGCGTCGACCACGGTCAGGACCGCGAGCAGGGTCGCGAGCGCGCCCGGCCGGTCGGTCACGCGCAGCCGCAGGCTGAGGTAGCGGCCGCCGGCGGCCATGCCGTGCCGCAGGATGCGCTGGAGGAGCAGCGGGTCGACGTTGCCGCCGGACAGGACCGCGACCACCGGCCCCTGGAAGGCCTTCGGGTCGGCGAGCAGGGCCGCCACCGGGCTGGCGCCGGCCGGCTCGACGACCAGCTTCGCCCGCTCCAGGCAGAGCAGGAGGGCCGAGGAGAGGGCGTCCTCGGAGACCGTGCGGACCTCGTCCACGTACTCCTGGACCAGCGCGAACGGCACGTCGCCCGGCCGTCCCACCTTGATCCCGTCCGCCATCGTCACCGGTGACTCGATCGCCACCGGATGCCCGGCGGCCAGTGAGGGCGGGTAGGCGGCCGCGCCCTCCGCCTGGACGCCGATCACCTTCACGTCCGGGCGCAGCGACTTCACGGCGAGCCCGATGCCGGCCGCGAGACCGCCGCCGCCGATGCCCACCAGGATCGTCCTGACCTCGGGGCACTGCTCCAGGATCTCCAGCCCGACGGTTCCCTGGCCCGCGATGACGTCGGGGTGGTCGAAGGGGTGGATGAAGACCGCGCCGGTCTCCCTGGCGTACTCCTCCGCCGCCGCGAGCGTCTCGTCGACGACGTGGCCGTGCATCCGGACGTCGGCGCCGTACTCCCGGGTCGCCGCGACCTTCGGCAGCGGGGCGCCGACCGGCATGAACACCGTCGCGTGCACCCCGAGCAGCTTCGACGCGAGCGCGACGCCCTGCGCGTGGTTGCCCGCCGAGGCGGCGACGACCCCGGCCGCCCGCTCCTCGGGGCGCAGGCCGGCGATCCGCACGTACGCCCCGCGCAGCTTGAAGGAACCCGTCCGCTGGAGGTTCTCGCATTTGAGCTGGACCGGCGCCCCGACCAGGGACGTCAGGTGGCGGCTGCCCTCCATGGCGGTCACTCGGGACACCCCGGACAGCATCTTCTGCGCACCGCGCACGTCGTCCAGCATCAGATGGTGCAAGGGGTGTCGCGTACGGAAGCTCATGACATCAAGTCTCGCAGCTCACGGCCCTGGTGGCCGCCCGGGCGACAGGTGCGTCAGCGGGTTTGCGCAGCCCCGGTACGGACCCCGGCGGGGCCGCGTACTCTGTCCCCCACCGACCGACCACCCCCGCACGAGAGAGACCCACAGCCATGCCCACATCTCAGGACATGACGACTGAGTTCGACCCCGGTCTCCTCGACGCCCTCCAGCACCAGGTGGCCGTCTTCGCCCGCCGGGCCGAACAGACCCGCCTCGGCGGTACGGGACAGCTCCGCAACTCCATGGACCGGGCCGCCTACCTTCTGCTCAACAGGCTTGACCAGGAAGGCCCGATGGGCGTCAAGGCGCTCGCGGCGGGGATGGGCATCGACTCCTCCACGGTCACCCGGCAGGTCGCCCCGCTCGTCGACACCGGCCTCGTCAAGCGCACCTCGCACCCGGAGGACGGGCGCGCGGTCGTGCTCCAGCTGTCCCCGCGCGGTCTCGCCCGCCTGGAGGAGGTCCGCTCCTCGCGCCGCCAGCTGATGGTCGAGGTGACCGAGGGCTGGACGCCGGACGAGCGGGAGTCCTTCTGCACGCTCCTCACGCGCTTCAACACCGCTTTGTCCGCACGGCAGTCGGGGCACGCGGTCCACGGCTCCGCGGGGCAGGCGGGTCCGGCCGGTCCGGCGGCGGAGACCGCGGCCGGACCGGGGGACGAGAGCGGGGCGGGGGCCGAGTAGGCGTCGTTCCGGGGTCTCGTCGGGCCGGGCGGGAACGGGGCCTCGGGCGGGCCCGGCGAGCCCGGCGGGAACGGGGCCCGGAGCGAGTGGGTACCGACCCCTTGACCCCGTCCGCCCGCTGTCCTCATATGAGGACGTGGGACAGCAGCGGAGCGGGCGGGATCGCGAACGCGCCTACCGCACCCGGGAATTCGACGCGTTCGTGGCCGGGGCGGCGGGCCGACTGCTGCACACCGCCACCCTCCTCACCGCCGAGACCCGCGCCCGCAACCCGTACGCCCAGGGGCTGCTGACCGCCGCGCTCGCGCACACGTACGCGGTCTGGGGACGGCTGCGCGACGAGGACCCGTACGATCTGACCCGCCGCGATCTCGCCGCCCGCTTCGCGCGCCCCGCCTGGCGTCACCACGGCGGGCACGGCGGGGTGCTCTCCGCCCTCACCCCGCAGGAACGGCTCGTCGTCGTCCTCCGGCTGTACGAGGGCGTGGCCGAGGAGCAGGTCGCGGCCCTGCTCGGCCTCTCCGAGTCCCGCGTCCGGGCCGTCTGCGCCCGCTCCGTCACCGCGCTCAGGGCCGCCGCGCGGCGGCCCCCGACGGGGCCGGCCGGGCCGCCCGACACCGGGACCACGGGAGCCGCCGCGTGAGCCGGCACGAGGACAGGGAGGCGGCGGTCCGGCGGCTGCTCGACACCCCGCATCCACCGGTACCCGGAGACCTGTCACTGCGGGCCGCCGCGCGCGGGGCCCGGCTCCGCCGCCGCGCCCTCGGCGTGCGCCGGGCGCTGTGGGCGGCGTGCGCGGTCGCCGCGCTGGCGTTCCTGGTGTGGGCGTCGCTGACCCGGCCCTGGGAGGCCCCGCCGGCGGAGACGACGCCACCGCTCGAAGGCTGGTGACGGTGGCGGGCCCGGGTGCCCGTGAGGACGCCGTACGAACGCCGCACGAAGGCGGACGGACGCCGTACCGACGCCGCACGGAGGCCGACGGATGCCGCACCGACGCCGTACCGACACCGCGAGCACGGCCGCGCCGACGACGGAGGGCCCGGACCGCCCTCGCGGGTGTCCGGGCCCTCCGGGGGACGACTAGCCCAGCGCCTGGCGCAGGTCCGCGAGGAGGTCGTCGACGTTCTCGATGCCGACGGACAGGCGGACGAGGTCGGCCGGGACCTCGAGGGCGGAGCCGGCGACGCTCGCGTGGGTCATGCGGCCCGGGTGCTCGATGAGCGACTCGACGCCGCCGAGCGACTCGCCCAGGGTGAAGAGCTGGGCGCGGTTGCAGACCTCGACCGCCGCCTCCTCGCCGCCCTCCACGCGGAAGGAGATCATGCCGCCGAAGGAGCGCATCTGCTTGGCCGCGACCTCGTGGCCCGGGTGCTCCGGGAGGCCCGGGTAGAGGACCTGGGTGACCTTCGGGTGCTGGGTCAGCATCTCGACGATCTTCGCCGCGTTCTCGCTGTGGCGGTCCATGCGCACGGCGAGGGTCTTGATGCCGCGGAGCACGATCCACGAGTCGAACGGTCCGGCGACCGCGCCCATCGCGTTCTGGTGGTACGCGAGCTCCTCGCCGAGCGCCTCGTCGGCCGTCACCAGGGCGCCGCCGACGACGTCGGAGTGTCCGCCCATGTACTTGGTGAGCGAGTGCACGACGACGTCCGCGCCGAGCGCCAGCGGCTGCTGGAGGTACGGCGAGGCGAAGGTGTTGTCGACGACGAGCTTCACGCCGGCCTGGCGGGCGACGCCCGCGACGGCCTCGATGTCGGTGATGCCGAGGAGCGGGTTCGACGGGGTCTCGACCCAGATCAGCTTCGTACGGTCGTTGACGGCGTCCCGCACCGACTCGATGTCGGAGGTGTCCGCCACCGAGAAGTCGACGCCCCAGCGCTGCACGACCTTGGCGAAGAGCCGGAAGGTGCCGCCGTAGGCGTCGTTCGGGATGACGACGTGGTCGCCGGGCGCGAGGAGCGTGCGCAGCAGGCAGTCCTCGGCGGCCAGGCCCGAGGCGAAGGCGAGACCGCGCCGGCCGCCCTCCAGGGCCGCCAGGTTCTCCTCCAGCGCCGTGCGCGTCGGGTTGGCGCTGCGGCTGTACTCGTATCCGCCGCGCAGCCCGCCCACGCCGTCCTGCTTGTAGGTGGACACCTGGTAGATGGGCGGGACGACCGCGCCGGTCAGCGGGTCGGCGGTGTTGCCCGCATGGATAGCGCGGGTCTCGAAGCTCTGATGGGTGTGCTGGTCGCTCATGAGTCAGGAGCGTAGTCCTGCGCGCACCCCTGCGCCGCGATCGTCTCATCGGGTGTCCTGGACAATGGACACATGGAGATTCTCTGGTTCCTGATCGCGCTCGGGCTGCTGTTCGGCGTCCTCGGCCCCTACGTGCTCCGCCGCCGCGGCGGCGGCGGGATCAAGGTGGTCGCGCCGGGCGCGCCGGACGCGGCGGACCCGGCGGCGTACGGGTTCCTGCGGCAGGAGGACCAGGACGTACGGCTGCCCGGCGCGGACGACGACCTGCTCGACGTGCTCGACGTCGTCCAGGCCACCCAGGACTGGCGGGCGGCGGCGCAGCTGCTCGCCGGCACCGACAAGGCGGGCGAGGTGCGCTGGCAGCGCGTCCAGGCCTTCGCGGGCGCCGCCTCCCTGGAACTGCAGGAGAGGCCGGGCGTCGGCGGCGCGTGGCTGCGGGCCTGGCGGGCCGACGCCCCGAAGGACCCGGGCGGCGCGGCCGTGCACGCCGAGTTCCTGGTGCAGCAGGCCTGGCGCTCCTCGTCGGCCGGGACCGACGACTTCCGGATCATCCTCGAAGAGGCGCGGAAGGTCTGCGGCGAGGCCGCGCTGCTCGCGCCCGGCGACCCCGTGCCGTACATCGTGGAGCTGGCCGTGGCCCGCGGACTCGGTTACAGCCACGAGCAGTTCGACCAGGTGTGGGCGAAGGTCATCGACCGGGCGCCGGAGCACATGGGCGCCCATCTGGCGGCGCTGCACTACTGGTGCGAGAAGTGGCACGGCTCCCGCGAGGAGGCCGACCACTTCGCGACGACGGCCGCCGCCCGTGCCCCGCGCGGCTCGCTGCTCGCCGCGCTGCCGCTCTTCGCCGTGCACGAGCACGTGCCCGACGTCGTCCTCGTCCAGGACTTCTTCCGTACGGCGGTCGTGTCCAAGGCGCTCGACGGCGCGCTGTACGCGGTCCACTCGGCCCGCCACGACGACCCGATGCTCGCGCACGTCCGCCACCTGCTCATCTGGTTCCTGGTGCGGGCCGAGCGCTGGGCCGAGGCCATGCACCAGCTGGTCCGGGTCGACGGTCACGTCGGCGCCGTGCCGTGGACGCTGAGCGGGGACCCGGCGGAGACGTACACGCTCTTCCGGAACCTGGCGGTCGCGGGTTACGAGGCGAACGGCGGGAGCCCGGCGACGCTGTCGCGGTAGACGCGGGAGGGCCGGCGCCGGCGGTAGCGCGGAGGGCTGCGGCGCGGGGGGCTGCGGGGGGTGGCCGCGGCGCGGACCGTGGCGTCGGCCGTGGTGTGGACGGTGGTCGGCGCGGTAGGCCATACTCCGCCCCCACCGTTCCTATGATCATCACGCTGTTCCCGTGGGGGGAATCTGCCCGATGGGCGCAACTCCGCGCGCGCTGCGCGCCCTCGTCCTGATCGCCGGCTTCCATCTGCTCGGCCTCGCCCTGCTGGCCGCGCTCGCCGCCGTGGACTGGGCGGCCTACCGGTGGGCGCCGGCCGGCTGGGCGCTCAAGTTCTACGTCGTCAGCGTCCTGCTCGCGGTGCCCGTCGTCCGGGGCATGCTCGTGCTGCGGACGCCCCGCGACGAAGGGGTCGCCGGGGTTCCCGTCACCGACGCCGACGAGCCCCGGCTCTGGGCGGCCGTACGGGAACTCGCCGCGCGGGTCGGCACCCGCGCGCCCGACGAGATCCGGCTCACCGCCGACATGAACGCGGCCGTCACCGAGGAGGCCCGCCTCCTCGGACTCCTCGGCGGCACCCGCCGCCTCTACCTCGGCCTCCCCCTCGTCGCCGGCCTCACCGAGGCCCAGCTGCGTGCCGTACTCGCCCACGAACTCGGGCACTACGGGAACTCCGACACCCGGCTCTCCGGCATCACCGAACGCTGCCGCGTCCATGTCGCCCGTACCGTCGACCGCTTCGAGGAGAAGTCCGGCGCCACCGTCGCCAAGGAGCGCGCCCGGCAGGAGAGGCAGTCCGCGAGGCGGGTCGCCAAGGGCAGGTCCGCCCGCGAGGTCGACACGACCGGCGTCGGCTTCACCTACCGCGCGATGGCCCGGCTCTACACCGCCTACGGCCGCTTCTGCATGCGCGCCACCCAGAGCGGCTCCCGCCGCCAGGAACTCGCCGCCGACCTCGCCGCCGCCCGCATCGCCGGCCGCGACGCCACCGCCTCCGCGCTGCGCGCGCTCCCGGCCCTCGACTCCGCGCACGAGTTCTACCTCAGCGCCTACGCCACGCTCGGCGTCGAGTTCGGGATGCTCCCGCCGCGCGGGGAGGTCTTCGGCGGGGTGCGGCGCCTCCTCGACGCCCGCGCCGACGAACTCGCCGGGATGCGGGCCGCCCTGCCCACCGAACCCGCCTCCCCGTACGACTCCCACCCGCCCGCCGCCGAACGCGTCGCCCTCCTCGAAGCCCTGCCCGACGACGGGCGCGGCGCCGAGGAGACCCACCCCGCGTTCGCCCTCTTCACCTCCCCCGAGGCGGTACTCGTCGACGTCGAGGAGGCCACCCTGGCCCCGGAGGCCCTGCTGATGCGCCGCCTCGACTGGCCCGACCTGGTGCACGAGTCCATGACCGCGCTGTACCTCCAGGACACGGAGCCGGTACGCGCCGCACTGCGGCCGACCGGCACGGAGGACGGAGCGACGTCGGCACCGGGACCGAATCCGGCACCGGGACAGGGACCTGGACCTGGCCCGGGACCGGAAGGTGAACCCGCCGCCCTCCTCGGCGACTTCCTCGACGCCGTCGACGCGGGCACGGCCTGGGACGTCGTCGGCCGGCTGCCGATGTCCGAGGAGGCCGCCGCCGCGACCGGCCGTGCGGCCCGCGAGTTCGCCCGCACCTCGCTCCGGCGCGAACTCGCCCGCCTCACGACCGCCGTCCTCGCCAAGGACGGCCGGGCCCGCTGGCAGCTCTCCTGGTCGGAACCCGCCTCCCTCCACATCCCCGACGGCTACGCCGACGCCCTCCCCGCTGCCCTGGACGCGGCGATCACGGACCACCCGGACACCGCACCCCTGCGCACGCTGCTGAAGGGCTGACCTGACACCCGGGCGCCACACCCGGCCCGGCCTCGGCCCGCCCCGCTTCCGCACGGCCCCCGCCTCCCAATCCCCTCCGGCTCCCCCTCCCCCTCCCCCTCCCTCCGGCTCCCCTCCCTCCGACTCCCTCCCTCCCCGAACGAGACACCGTGATCATCCTGCTCTGGGTCGTCCTGACCCCCCTCGCCCTCGGCCTGCTCGCCCTCGGCCTCCTCTTCCTCACGGCCGTCGTACGGGGCTTCGCCAAGGGCGCGCGCGCCGACCCCGGCGCCGCCGGGACGGCGGCCCGTGCCGCAGCGCTCGGCCTCCTCGGCGCCGAACGGCAGCACACCGAGCTGGCCGCCCCGCTGCCGCCGGCCGTCGCCGTGGCGGTCGCGGCCGCACCGGCCGGCGCGTGGGAGCCGGCCGCCGAGCTGCTCGACGCGGCCGTGGCGGCCCGCGACTGGGAGAGCCGCACCTTCCTCTGCGAGCAGCTCGCGGACCTGGCTGCCGAGGACGACGGATGGCTGAGGGCCTGGGAGGAGGCTCGACCGGGCGATCCCGGCGCGGCACTGGTGCGGGCGCGCGGGACGGTGTTCCTGGCGTGGAAGGTGCGGGGTGCGGGGCGGGCGGCGGAGACCACGCAGGAGCAGTTCGAGGGCTTCCGCCGCACACTGGCCCGGTCCCGTGAGGAGCACGTGCGGGCCGTGGCGCTGGCCCCGGTCGACGACCCCTCCCCGTACGTGGGCGAGATCTGGACGGCGATCGGCCTCGGGCTGCCGCACGAGGAGATGCGGCGGATCTGGCGGGAGATCACCGACCGGGCCCCGCGGCACTACGAGGCCACGTACTCGGCGCTCCAGTACTGGTGCGGCAAGTGGTGCGGCTCCGCCGAGGCGGCGCGGGCCTTCGCCGTACGGGCGGCGGCCGGGGCACCGCCCGGGACCCTGATGACGGCCTTCCCGCTGATCGCCCACTTCGAGCACGACGAGTCGGACTCGACCGACGTCGACCGCACCCCGGAGATGTTCGCCGCCGTGGACGCCGCCCTCGCCGACGTGTCCGCCGCCGACCCCGCCCACCCCCGCCTGCCCGAGGTACGGCACCTCCTCGCCTACTACCTGTACCTCCAGGACCGCTGGGACGAGGCGCTCACCCAGTTCCGGCTCGTCGACGGGTACGTGGGCGCGCTGCCCTGGCGGTACAAGGGCGACCCCGCGGCGGAGTTCTGCCGGATGCGCGACGAGTCCGCGCGGTACGCGGAGGCCGGCTAGGGCCGGTCGACCCGGTCGGGCCGGGGGAATCCCTTGGCGGCCTTCGGCGTTGTGTCCACTGCCGACCGTCGAGGAGAGATGCAGCATGTTCCTGTCCCGCACCCCCGTCCTCCCCACCCCCGAGCAGGCCCTGCGCGGCCGTTCCGAGCCGGAGTTCTCCGTCCCGGAGCGCCACACCGTCCTCGGCAACGCGCTTCTCGGTCCCTACCCGGAGGGCCTGGAGGTCGCCGACTTCGCCCTGGGCTGCTTCTGGGGCGCCGAGCGCAAGTTCTGGCAGACCGAGGGCGTCTGGACGACCCTCGTCGGCTACCAGGGCGGTCACACGCCGAACCCGGTGTACGAGGAGGTCTGCTCCGGACTCACCGGCCACACCGAGGTCGTCCGCGTCGTCTTCGACCCCTCGAAGGTCTCGTACGAGTCCCTCCTCAAGCTCTTCTGGGAGTCCCACGACCCCACCCAGGGCTTCCGCCAGGGCAACGACGTGGGCACCCAGTACCGCTCCGCGATCTACACCCACTCCCCCGCGCAGGCCGAGCAGGCCGCCGCCTCCCGCGACTCCTACCAGCGCGTCCTCACCGGCTCCGGCTACGGCGAGATCACCACGCACGTCCTGCCCGCCGACGGGACCCGCCCGTTCTACCCCGCCGAGGCCTACCACCAGCAGTACCTCGACAAGAACCCCGCCGGCTACTGCGGCATCGGCGGCACCGGCGTCTCCTGCCCGATCGGCGTGGCGAAGGCCGACGGCTGACCGGAAGCGGCGCCATCGCGTCGTGCGGCCCCTCGGGACACGGGCGTCCCGAGGGGCCGTCGCACACCTCCGACTATGGCCTCGCATGCCTATGGTGACGCTGTCCCGCGCGCAATAAGGTCGTCCTCCGTGGGAGGGAGGCCGTCCCCCCACGACGATCCAGTGGGCAGGAATCACATGAACAAAGCGGTCATCGTCGGCATCGACACGTATGCCGACGCACCCCTCTTCGGGTGCGTCAACGATGCCAAGGACGTCGCCTCGTGCCTCTCGTTAGGCCAGTACGACTTCGACAGTCTGGTCCTGCTGAACGGCCGTGCCACGCGGGCGAACATCCTCAGGGAACTGAACCAGATCGCCTACAGCGAGGAACACCACGGGAAGGGGAGCGTCCTCCTCTTCTACTTCGCGGGGCACGGCCAGGTACTCGGCCAGGCGGGGCACCTGGTGACACATGACGCGGAGAACTTCGACCCGGGGATCGCGCTGGCCCACCTGGCCCAGCTCATGGAGTCCGCCAGCCTCAAGTTCGATCACGTGGTGACGATCCTGGACTGCTGCCATTCCGGCTCCGCGTTCACCTGGTCCAACAGTCGCCCGCTCAGTCCCTCCGACGTGGAGCGCGAGGTGCGGGCGGTCAACGAGAGCCGTTGCGTGCTCGCCGCCTGCCGGCCGGAGGAGGAGGCGAAGGAGTTCGACGGGCGGGGCATGTTCACCGACATGCTGACGGACGCCCTCCTCGGCGCCGCCGTGAACTGGGACGGCGACGTCACCCTGATGAGCATCTACGAGTACGTCGCCAACGCCATGCCCGAGGAGATCCAGACTCCCGTCTTCAAGGGAGACGTGGCGGGCACGGTCGTGATCGGGCGGGGTTTCGAGCCCCGCCAGGGCCGCCAGATCGACAAGAGCGAGCTGAACCTGGTCCTCTCGAAGGCCCAGACCCTGATCGACCAGTACTACTACCTGCAGCTCGGGGAACTCACCGAGCGCACCGTGCGGCTCTCCGGGGGAGCCAAGAGGTGCGCGACCGAGCTCGAGCGGGTGGTGGAGTGGTTCGAGGAGACCGAGCACGACCTGCCCGACGTGCGCCGCCACCCGGACTGGGACGACCTGACCCGCCGGCTCAGGGAGTTCCGCAAGCACCTGTCCGAGGTCAGCGTGGGCGAGGAGACCCGGTTCGGCAAGATCATCCGCCACATCGGGCACGGCGGCTACGGGCACGTGTGGGAGGCCGAGAACGAGCAGGGCGAGCGCTTCGCCGTGAAGCTCTTCCACGGCAACGAGCTCGACGACGCCGTGAAGGTGCAGCGCTTCGGCAACGGCTACCGCAACATGCGCGATCTGCACCACCCGCGGATCGTGCGCGTGCACAAGATCACCGCCGCGCCCTACGGATTCAGCATGGACTCCATCCAGGGCGACAACATGCGCAAGTTCTACATCGAGCGGAACGGCAACGCCGAGGCCATCGTGCGCCTCATGATCGACGTCTGCGAGACGGTCCAGCACGCGCACTCCCAGAAGGTCCGCCACCGGGACATCAAGCCGGAGAACATCATCGTCTCCTACGGCGCGGACGGACACCTGGAGCCGTACCTCACCGACTTCGACCTGGCCTACCACGAGACGAACCGGACGATGACGGCCAACTTCGGCGTCGGCGGAGTGCTCAGCTACGCCGCTCCCGAGCAGCTGTACGAACCCAACGCGAGAACGGCCCGCAGCGAGACCGTGGACGTCTTCAGCCTCGGCCAGCTGATGTTCTTCCTGGTCACGGGCCGGGACCCCAACCCGGAGAACTTCGCGAAGAACCACGAGACCCTCGCCCACGAACTGTCGAACTGGGTCGACGACCGCGCGTCCGTGCAGCTCCTGGAGCTGTACAAGAGCGCCACGGCGAAGGTGCCGGCCGACCGCCCCCAGACCGTGATCGACTTCGTCTCCCCGCTGCGCTCGGCGGAGGCCATCATCCAGGTCGCCAGCGGTTCCGACGACGTGCCCGAGGAAGACCTCTGCCGCCGCATCGGCCAGCTCTACGTCGGCATGGGCAGGTACGAGGCCGGCGACGGGCAGGTGCGGATGCCCAGCCAGTCGGGCCAGGTGGAGATCGTCGCCCGGCTCAAGTCGAACACCGCTCCCAACGCGGCGGTCGTGGAGATCGAGTGCTCGGTGAACGGGAACATCCCGGTGGGTTCGTTCAAGTCCGGGAAGTCCGCCCGTGAGTCGATAAACAACCGCCTCGACAAGATGCTGACCAAGCGGCACGGGCACACGGTCCAGCGCCACCCCGGCAGCAAGGGTGCCTACCAGGTGTTCGTGACGATCGCCGACGTGAGGTTCGACGTCACCGGCGTCACGCGCGTGTGCGACATCATCGACACGACGGTCAGCGGCATCGAGAGCTGGTAGGCCGAGAGCCGCGGGCCCGAACGCGTCCGGCCGGGTCAGCCGGCGCTTCGGGTGCCGCGCAGCAGGGCCGCGGTCCGCGCGGTCTCGTACCCCTGCGGCACGCCGTCGACGAGGAGGACGTCGCCGTCCATGTGGCGGGCGCGGAGCGGTATCAGGGCCTGGTAGGGGGCGGAGTCGTACCAGGCTCGCGCGTCGTCGTAGGTCGGGAAGCCGATGATCACGACGGCGCCGGGCCAGGTGCCCTCGCGGACCTCGCGGGCGGGGGCGCCGTGGACGAGGAAGTGGCCGCCGAACGGGTCGAGGGTGGCCTGGACGCGCTCCATGTAGAGGAAGACCTCCTCGTCGAGGACGGGCTTCGGGTGCAGGTTTCCGATGGCGTATGCGGTCATGGGTCCAGACTGCCGGGGCATGCCGTACGGGTCGATTACCCCGCACGTCATGCCCCGGTCGCCGTGCCCGGCACGGCACGCCCCGCCGATCATGGAGCCGGTGAGGGTCTTGCGGCCGCCGATCAGGGAGAAGAGGTTGAGGGAGACGGGCTCCTCGGGGAGGCCGACGTTGACGAGGGCGCCGTCGGTCCTGACGAGGGAGAGGTAGGCGCCGAGGTCGAGGGGGGCGGAGACGGTGGAGACGATCAGGTCGAAGGTGCCGGTGAGCTCGGTGAAGGTGGCCGGGTCGCCGGGGAACGGGAGCGGCCCCCTCCCGGTGACGGGAGAGGGCCGCTGCGCCGCGTGCGGGGGCGGTCAGGCCGTCGAGCCGGCCTTCCACTCCGCCCAGCTCATGTTCCAGCCGTTGAGGCCGTTGTCGGGCTTGATCGTCTTGTCGTCGGAGTTCTTGACGATCACGACGTCGCCGACGATCGAGTGGTCGAAGAGCCAGGCGGCCATCTGGTTGGGGTCGCCGGCGCCCTTGACGTCGGCGAGGCCGACGCAGCCGTGGCTGGTGTTCACGGAGCCGAAGATCGACCGCGCGCCCCAGTAGTTGCCGTGGATGAAGGTGCCGGAGGTGGACAGGCGCATGGCGTGCGGCACGTCCTTGATGTCGTACTCACCCTTGCCGTCGGAGTCGGTGAAGCCGACGGTGGCGCCGTTCATCCGGGTCTCCTTGAACTTCTCGGAGATCACCATCTGACCGTTGTAGGTGGTGTTGTCCGGGGAGCCGGCGGAGATCGGGATGGTCTTGATCGTCTTGCCGTCCTGGGTGACCGTCATGGTCTTGGTGGCGACGTCGACGGTCGAGACCTGGTTGCGGCCGATCGTGAAGGTGACGGTCTTCTGCTGGACGCCGAAGACGCCGTCGGCGCCCTCGACGCCGTCGAGGTCCAGCTTCAGCGTGACGGTCGAGCCCTCGGTCCAGTACTGCTCGGGGCGGAAGTCGAGGCGCGTCGAGTTGAACCAGTGCCCGACGACCTCCTGGCCGGAGCTGGAGGAGACGGCGATGCCGCCCTGGACGGCCTTCTTGTCGGTGATCGCCTTGTTGAAGTTGATCGAGACGGGCATGCCGACGCCGACGGTCGAGCCGTCCTCGGGGGTGAAGTTCCCGATGAAGCTGTTGGCCTGCGAGACCGTGGTGAAGGAGGCGTTCTCGTGGGCCTCCAGGCCGGCCGCGTCGGTGGCGGTGGCGGCGATCTTGTAGACCGTGGCGCGCTTGAGCGGGCCGGAGGGCTGCCAGCTGAGCCCGTCGGCCGCTATCTCGCCCTTGACCTCGGTGCCCTCGGCGGAGGTCATGGTGACCTCGGTGAGCTTGCCCTCGGCGACGGTGACCTTGGCGTCGTTGTTGATGGAGGCGTTCTGCGCGCCGTTCTTCGGCGAGATGGTGATCTGCGCCTTGGAGGTCTTCTGCGCGGCCGCCTCGTCGACCTGGGCCTGTGACGGTGGCGTGGAGGATCCGGAGGCGCTGCCGTCCTTGTCGCCGTTGCACGCCGAGAGCACCAGCACGCCACCGAGCACGGCGGCCGCTGCGGCCAGGCTCTTGCGGCGCTTGCCGTCCGTCATCACACGCTTCTCCATCGTCGCCGATTCCCTGCCGGATCTTGCTTCATCTACTTGCATACCCATGACACCCCGTCCGGTTCCTTGACCGAGCGGTTTGTGGGGAACACCACTGATCGACACGCACGTACGGAGCGTCCGGTTCCCGGCTGCCCCGAACCCGTCCGGAACCGTGCACGGGAAAGGCCCCGGGACACCGCCCCAGGGCCTTTGATCAGGGTGTCCACCGGCGGCGCTGCGGCCGGTGCCCACCCCTACGGCTGGTCGTCGTCGTCTTCCTCGCCCCCATCTTCCTCGTCGAGGTCCCACTCCAGCGCATCGGGGTCGTACTCGATCTCCTCGGTGCTCCAGGAGGCCTGGACCATCTCGATGCCGGGGACGTCGCGGATGAGGTCGAACGGCTCGACGAGGTGGGCGAGGGCCTCGGCGCTGTCCTCGGCAGCGGCGGTGCGGGCCTGGACCCGCTCGTCCTCGGGCATGAACTCGTCGCCGTCGATCCGGGCCTTCGCGGCGTCGAGCAGTTCGGCCGGTCCGTCGATCTCCAGGACCACATCGACGCGAAGGCGTACATAGCGTGCTGTGTCAGAAGTACTCATGGGTCGGAGCGTAGGGCCCGGGGGGTCTCGGCTTTCCCGCGACCCGCTGCGTTCATTAGCATCGGCGCACCGACCAATTCGCGGTTTCCGCAAGGGGGATCGAAATTTCCGTGTCCGCCGCCCGACGCCCACTGCTGACCGCCACCGCCGCGGGCACGCTGCTCTGTGCCCTGTGGTTCGTCCCGTCCGCGAACGCCACCGACGAGCAGGGCGGGGTCCGGGTCGGGGTGAGTCAGGACGGCCCCGTCGTCGACGGGCGCCTGGCGGATACCGGCCGACTGGACACCACCCCGTACGTCCTGGGCGGTACGGGCTTCCTGGGGGTCGGCGCGGGCTTCGTGGCGCTGGCGATGCGGCGGCGCGGCCGGGCCTCCTGAGCGCGTTCCCGATACGGGCGAGGGCCCGCTCCCGGAATCCCGGGGGCGGGCCCTCGACGCGTGACGGCGGGCGTCGCGCGGCTGAGCGTTACGCCAGCGGGCCGGTGACCGGCTCGACGGCGGCGACCAGCCTGCCCTCCCGTACGAAGGCGTCGGCGGCGGCCAGGTCGGGGGCGAGGAAGCGGTCCGGGCCGGGGCCCTCGACGCCGGCGGCGCGCAGCGCGTCGATGGCGGCCTGGGAGGCGGGCGCCGGGGTGAGGCCCGCGCGGAGCTCGATGCCGCGGGTGGCGGCGTACATCTCGACGGCGATGATCCGGTTGAGGTTGCCGATCGCGGTGCGCAGTTTGCGGGCGGCGGACCAGCCCATGGAGACGTGGTCCTCCTGCATGGCGGAGGACGGGATGGAGTCGGCGGAGGCCGGGACGGCGAGCCGCTTCATCTCGCTGACCAGGGCGGCCTGCGTGTACTGGGCGATCATCAGGCCCGAGTCGACGCCGGCGTCGTCCGCGAGGAACGGCGGCAGGCCGTGCGAGCGGTTCTTGTCGAGGAGCCGGTCGGTGCGGCGCTCGGCGATGGAGCCGAGGTCGGCGGCGGCGATGGCGAGGAAGTCGAGGACGTACGCGACCGGGGCGCCGTGGAAGTTGCCGTTGGAGCGGACCTGGCCGTCGGACAGGACCACCGGGTTGTCGACGGCGGCGGCGAGCTCGCGCTCGGCGACGAGCAGGGCGTGGGCCATGGTGTCGCGGCCGGCGCCGGCGACCTGCGGGGCGCAGCGGACGGAGTAGGCGTCCTGGACGCGGGGCGCTTCGCCGGCCTGGGCGTGGCCGGTGAGGCCGGAGCCCTTGAGGACGGCGAGCATGTTGGCGGCGGAGGCGGCCTGGCCGGGGTGCGGGCGGATCGCGTGCAGCTCGGGTTCGAGGACCTTCTCGGTGCCGAGGAGGGCTTCGAGGGAGAGCGCGGCGGTGATGTCGGCCGACTTGTAGAGGGTGTCGAGGTCGGCGAGGGCCATGACCAGCATGCCGAGCATGCCGTCGGTGCCGTTGAGGAGGGCGAGGCCCTCCTTCTCCTTGAGTTCGACGGGCGCGATGCCGGCGGCGGCGAGCAGCTCGCCGGCGGGCTTGACGACGCCGTCGGGGCCCTCGGCGTCGCCTTCGCCCATCAGGGCCAGGGCGCAGTGGGAGAGCGGGGCGAGGTCGCCGGAGCAGCCGAGGGAGCCGTACTCGTGCACGACCGGGGTGATGCCGGCGTTGAGGACGTCGGCCATGGTCTGGGCGACCTCGGGGCGGACGCCGGTGTGGCCGGAGGCCACGGTCTTCAGGCGCAGGAACATCAGCGCGCGGACGACCTCGCGCTCGACGCGCGGGCCCATGCCGGCGGCGTGCGAGCGGACGATGTTGCGCTGGAGCTGGGCACGGAGCTCGTGGCTGATGTGCCGGGTGGCGAGGGCGCCGAATCCGGTCGAGACCCCGTAGACGGGCTCGGGCTTGGCGGCGAGGGCGTCCACGATCTCCCGGGCGGCGGCGAGCGCGGCCACCGCGTCGGTCGACAGCTCGACGCGGGCGCCGTGGCGGGCGACGTCGATGACGTCCTGCGGGGTCGTGCCGGACGTGCCGAGGACGACTGTCTGCATATCCATATTCAGCACCCTACGGATTGAAGACCGACATGTCACTAGGGGAATGTGTCACTGTCCCGACACGCTACGGACCCTTACCGGTCAGTCGGCCCGCGGCGGGGTCTCCGGCCGGGCCCCCGACGGCGGCTCCACCGCGGGCGCGTCGCGGAAGCGGCGGCGGTCACGGGCGCCGGGCGGGGCGTCGGCGAGACGGATGACGGTGCCGTCGCGGCCGGCGACGACGGGCTTGGCGGAGCGTTCGGCCTTGGCCTGGTACTGGGCGGCGTCGGCGAGGCGGAAGAGGCGGCGGGCGGACTTGAGGGGGCCGATGGGGTCGCCGGTGGAGGCCACGCCGCAGGCGACGCCCTCGCCGAGTTCCAGTTCGGCCGCGCGCACGCAGAGCTCCTCGGCGACCGCGACGACCTCGTCCGCCGTGGGGCCGACCGTGAGGAGGCAGAACTCGTCGCCGCCCAGCCGGGCCGCGAGGGCGCCGGGGAGCCGGGCACCGCAGCGGGAGAGGACGGAGCCGAAGCGTTCGAGGAGGCGGTCGCCGACGGCGTGGCCGTGGGTGTCGTTGACGCGCTTGAGGCCGTTGAGGTCGCAGACCACGAGGCTGACCACGGAGCCGTCCACCCGGTAGCGCTCGATGGCCTCGTCGAGGCGGGTGTCGACGGCCCGCCGGTTGGCGAGCCCGGTGAGCGGGTCGGTGAAGGCCAGCTTGCGCACCTCCTCCAGGCGCTCGGCCTGGGCGATGCCGGCCGCGACGACCGCGGCGAGGACGGTCGCGAAGTCGGCGTCAGCCCGGGTGAAAGGTTTCGCCTCCAGCGGGCGTGCCACGTACAGCTCGCCCCAGGCCCGCCCGTGCAGCACGATCGGGGCCACCACGCAGCAGCCCCTCCCCCGCCTGCGGAGGCCGAGGACGCGGCCGGTGGGGACCCGGTCGGCGGCGGTCTCCACCCAGGAGTCCGGCTCGCCGCCGCCCGCCCACTGATCGTGCAGGAACTCGGTGATCTCGGGGAACTGGTGCACCGGATACGTCTCCGAGTCCGGGAACTCCTCCTCGCCCACGGCCCGCGCCCCCGCGTTCACGAGGACCTTCAGCCGGCCGTGGTCCCGCTGCCAGACGGACAGGGCCGCGAACGTGCCGTCGAGCCCTTCGCAGGCCCCGAGCGCCGCCGCCCGCCAGAACTCTCGCGGAGTGTGCGCCGCCGCCATCCCCTGCGCCAGCGCCACTACGGCCCGCAGCCGTACGTCCTCTCCCATTCCTCCAGCTTAGGGAGGTTTGACCCGTTTTCACCTTCGAGACGTCACCGTACGTGACATTCGAGGAAAATTCGGAAGGACGCGAACGGCCTACTCGCCCGGCCAGTTCGGCTTGCGCTTCTCGTTGAAGGCCGCCACGCCCTCCGCCCGGTCACCCGAGAAGGCCACCGACCGCCACGCCGCGTCCTCGACCTCGAGGCCCGCGCGCAGGTCCAGGCCCTGACCGAGCCGCATCGCCTTCTTCGCGGCGCGCAGCCCGACCGGCGAGTTGGCCGCGATCCGGCCGGCCAGCTCCAGGGCCGCCGTCCGCGCGTCCTCCTCCAGGACGTCCACGAGGCCCAGCTCACGGGCCTCCGCCGCCTCCACCCGGCGGGCCGTGAAGACCAGCTCGGCGGCGCGCGCCGCGCCCACCCGGCGCGGCAGCAGCTGCGTACCGCCGCCGCCCGGGATGACGCCCACGGAGACCTCGGGGAGGCCGACCACGGCGGTCGCGTCGGCCACGATGACGTCGCAGGCGAGCGCCAGCTCGAACCCGCCGCCGAGGGCGAAGCCGTGTACGGCCGCGACGGTCGGCATCGGCAGCTCCAGGACGCCGGTGTAGGCGGCGCGGGCGGTCGGCCGCTGGCGGACCAGCTCGGCGTCCGTGAAGGAGTTGCGCTCCTTGAGGTCGGCGCCGACGCAGAACGCCCGGTCGTTCGACGAGGTCAGCACGGTGACGCGGACCGACGGGTCGGCGGCGAGCGCCTCGCAGGCGGCGCCGAGGGAGCGGGCCATCTCGGACGAGACGGCGTTCATCGCCTTGGGCCGGTCGAGGACGAGCTCGGCGACGTGCCCGCTCCCGTCCTTCCGGACCACCACGAACTCACCAAAACGCTGCTCGGACATGACCGCACACCCTCCCGACCAAGACCCGCCCGTTAACGGGTGTTAACCGGCGTTCACCGGGAGATCCTAAGTCGGCCGACGGGTCAGGAGCCAGGGTTCGATGACGCCGAGGCCTCGGACGGGGCGCTGCCACATCGGCTGGAGGGCGAAGCGGTAGCGCGCGGCCTCGCGGCCCTCCTTCTCGGCGCGGATCGCCTCCTCGGCGGCCTCCGTCTCGGAGACGGGGGCCTCGCGGGTCCTGGAGAGCTCCTTGGCGAACGCTCCGTCGACGAGGACGGCGTCCTTCGGCGCTATCGAGGTGAGGCGGCTGGCGAGGTTCACCGTGGTGCCGAAGACGTCGCCCATCCGGGTCGTGACGGTGCCGAAGGCGATGCCGACCCGGAGGGCGGGCATCGTCTCGTCGTGGCTGAGGGTCTCGATGAGGCGCAGCGCGATCTCGGCGGCCGTGCCGGCGTCGTCGGCGGCGTACAGCACCTCGTCGCCGAGGGTCTTGATGAGTCGGCCGCCGTGCGCGGCGACGAGGTCGGCGCAGGTCGTCTCGAAGGCCTCGACGAGCTCGCCGAGCTCCTCCTCCTCGAGGCGGCGGGTCAGCCGGGTGAAGCCGACGAGGTCCGCGAAGCCGACCGCGAGCCGCCGGTCGACCATCTCCTCGTCGTCGGCGGCCTGCACGACCCGGCCGGTGGCGGCGGCGAGCTGCCTGCGCCACACGTAGATCAGGAACTCCTCCAGTTCGGGCAGGAGCAGCTCGACCAGCGGGTACGTGACCTCCGTGCGGGTCATGCCGGGCTCGGGCGGCTCGGTGAGGCCCTCCAGGAAGGAGTCGATCTGCCATTCGGCCAGCCGGGCGGTCGTCTGGCCCGTGGAGCGGGCGACCTGCACGGCCATGGGCTCGCTGAGCAGTCCCGCCTCGACGAGGCCGGCGAGCCGGCGCAGGGCCAGCACGTCGGCCTCGGTAAGCGCCTTGGCCTGGCCGATGTCGGCGAAGCCCATGGCGCGCCAGAAGCGGGAGGCCAGCTCCATGGAGACGCCGGCGGTGCGGGCGGCCTGGAACGGCGTGTAGCGGCGGTCGGCGCCGAGGATGAGCTGTTCCAGGCGGATCGCGAGGGGGTCGTCACTCGGCTCGGCCGTGTGGTCGACCTCGTGGTGAGGCGTGGGGTACGCGGGAGGCTCGGGCGCGCGGCCCTCGTTCTCGTCGTCGACGGTCACCGGCCGCCTCCTGCCCGTTCCCTGCCCACTTGCCCTGCCGATCTGTCGCCTGGATCGCGGTCCACGATACGACAGGTGTGCGCTGGCTCACGCCGGAACGCCCACCCGTCGGCGCGGGCGGCCCTCCGGGTCCACGGCCCGGAGGGCGCGGCGCGCGTACGGGGCCGGGCCCGCCCTCCCCCGGACTCGGCCCGGCGGGCCCCCGCGAGGGGCGTGCAGGTCAGGCCGGCGTGCGGAGGTGGACGATGTCGCCGGCGCCCACCGCTTCGGTGCCGCCGCCCTCGGTGGCGACGACGAGGCGCCCGTCGCCGTCCAGCGCGACGGCCTCGCCTTCCAGCATGCGCTCGCCGGGCAGGTCGGCGCGGACGCGGCGGCCGAGAGTGGCGCAGCCTGCGGTGTAGGCGTCCTGGAGGCCGGACGCGGCGGGGTCGCCGTCGGCCCGCACCCAGTCGCCGTACCACTGGGCGAGGGAGCGCAGGACGGCCCTCAGGAGGGTGTCGCGGTCCGTGGAGACGGCCTCGGCGAGGAGGAGGGAGCCGGCGGTGGGGACGGGGAGTTCGTCCGCGCGGAGGGTGACGTTGATGCCGAGGCCGACGACGATGCCGTCCTCGCCGGCCCGCTCGGCGAGGATGCCGCCGGTCTTGCGTTCCTCGCCCGCGACGGAAACCAGCAGGTCGTTGGGCCACTTGAGGGACATGTCGACGCCGGCGGCCTTCGCGAGGCCGGTCGCGGCGGCCACGCCGGTGAGCAGCGGGAGCCAGCCCCAGCGGTGGACCGGCACCTCGGGCTTGAGGAGGACGGAGAGGAAGAGCCCGGAGCGGGCGGGTGCCGTCCAGCTGCGGTCGAGGCGGCCGCGGCCCGAGGTCTGCTCCTCGGCGACGAGGACGGCGCCTTCGGGCAGCTCGTCGGCGCGTGCGGCGAGGTCGCTGTTGGTGGAGCCGGTGGTGGTGACCACGTCGAGCGAGGTCCACGGGCCGTCGGGCGTCACGAGCGCTCGGCGCAGTGCGGGGGCGTTCAGCGGGGGCCGGTCGAGGTCGGACCAGGGTCCGCCGGAGCCTTGGGAGGACGTCATGCAAGCCAGAGTAGGTGTGGCAAAGACCGCAGTGCCGAACCGTATCGGCGTCGATACGCTACGGGTCAGTAGGCCAGCAGTAGCCCATTCGTAGTCAACGAACCCCCCGTGACCAGGCAGGGAGCCGCATCCCGATGTCCGAGCCGGCAGAGCAGTACGAGATCGACATTCACACGACCGCAGGCAAGATCGCGGACCTCAAGCGCCGTATCGACGAGGCCACTCACGCCGGCTCGGAGCGCGCGGTGGAGAAGCAGCACGCGAAGGGCAAGCTGACCGCGCGCGAGCGGATCGCCCTGCTGCTCGACGAAGGGTCGTTCGTCGAGCTCGACGAGCTGGCCCGGCACCGGTCGACCAACTTCGGTCTGGAGAAGAACCGTCCGTACGGGGACGGTGTCGTCACCGGCTACGGCACGGTCGACGGGCGCCCGGTCGCCGTCTTCTCGCAGGACTTCACCGTCTTCGGCGGCGCGCTCGGGGAGACGTACGGCCAGAAGATCATCAAGGTGATGGACTTCGCGCTGAAGACCGGCTGCCCGGTCGTCGGCATCAACGACTCCGGCGGCGCCCGCATCCAGGAGGGTGTGAGCGCGCTCGGCATGTACGGCGAGATCTTCCGCCGCAACACCCACGCCTCCGGCGTGATCCCGCAGATCTCCCTGGTCGTCGGCCCGTGCGCGGGCGGCGCGGTGTACTCCCCCGCGATCACCGACTTCACCGTGATGGTGGACCAGACCTCCCACATGTTCATCACGGGTCCCGACGTCATCAAGACGGTGACCGGCGAGGACGTGGGCTTCGAAGAGCTGGGCGGCGCCCGGACGCACAACTCGACCTCGGGCGTGGCGCATCACATGTCCGGGGACGAGAAGGACGCGATCGAGTACGTGAAGTCGCTCCTGTCGTACCTTCCTTCGAACAACCTGTCCGAGCCGCCGGCCTTCCCGGAGGTCGCGGACACCGAGGTGACGGACGAGGACCGCGAGCTCGACACGCTGATCCCGGACTCGGCGAACCAGCCGTACGACATGCACAAGGTCATCGAGCACGTCCTGGACGACGGCGAGTTCCTGGAGACGCAGGCGCTGTTCGCGCCGAACATCGTGACCGGCTTCGGCCGCGTCGAGGGCTTCCCGGTCGGCGTGGTCGCCAACCAGCCGATGCAGTTCGCGGGTTGCCTGGACATCAACGCGTCCGAGAAGGCCGCGCGGTTCGTCCGCACCTGCGACGCGTTCAACATCCCGGTCCTGACCTTCGTGGACGTCCCCGGCTTCCTGCCGGGCGTGGACCAGGAGTACGGCGGCATCATCCGGCGCGGCGCGAAGCTGATCTACGCGTACGCCGAGGCGACCGTCCCGCTGATCACCGTCATCACCCGGAAGGCCTTCGGCGGCGCGTACGACGTCATGGGCTCCAAGCACCTGGGCGCGGACCTGAACCTGGCGTGGCCGACGGCGCAGATCGCGGTCATGGGCGCGCAGGGCGCCGTCAACATCCTGCACCGCCGCACCATCGCCGAGGCGGATGACCAGGAGTCGGAGCGCGCGCGGCTGATGCGGGAGTACGAGGACGCCCTCCTGAACCCGTACATCGCGGCCGAGCGCGGTTACGTCGACGGGGTGATCCTGCCGTCCGACACGCGCCCGCAGATCGTGAAGGGGCTGCGTCAGCTGCGGACGAAGCGGGAATCCCTTCCCCCGAAGAAGCACGGCAACATCCCGCTGTAGGCCGCGTACGAGCGCTGAAGGAGCCGTTGTGATCAAGGTCGTACGAGGAAATCCGACGCCCGAGGAGCTGGCCGCCGCACTGGCGGTCGTTCAAGCCCGGGCCGCGGCCACGGCGGCGGCGTCCGCCGAGGGCGCCGGCCCGGCAGTGCCGGAGGGCTGGTCGGACCCCTCCCGCATCGCGCGGACGGTACGGCACCGGCCGGGCCCGCGGGCCTGGGCGAGGTCGTACTGGCCCGTCTAGCCGACACCTGACGAGAGGCCGGACCCCGTGTGCGGGGGGTCCGGCCTTTCGCGTGCGTCCGCCCGGCGTCACGTACGGCGGAGGAAGAGGCCGGTCAGGACGGCTCCGGCGGCGACGATCGCGGCGTTGACGAGGACCGCGAGGCCGATGCCGTCGAGGAGGACGGGGGCGGTGACGACGACGGCGCTCATGATCGGCGTGCCCATGGTGATGCCGATCTGCTGGGTCATCGTCGCGAGCCCGGTCGCCGTGCCCTGCTCGCCGTCGGGGATGCCGGAGGTGGCGGTGACCATGAAGCCGACGATCGCGAGCATGTTGCCGACGCCGCCGGCGAAGGTCGCGGCGAGCAGCAGCCAGAGGCCGCCCCGGTCGTCGCCGAGCCCGTACAGGGACAGGGTGGCGGCGGCCTGGAGGAGTCCGCCGGAGACGAGGGCGGCGCGGGCGCCGAAGCGGCCGATGAACCGGGAGGCGGTCACCCCGCCGAGGATCGTGCCGGCGCCGAGGACGCCGAAGGAGAGCCCGGCGGCCAGCGGCGAGAAGCCCAGGACGTCCTGGAGGTAGAGGGTCATCAGGAAGACCAGGGAGGTCTCGGTGACGAAGGCGACGAGCCCGGCGACGTTGCCCCAGACGACCGTGCGGCGCCTCAGGACGTGCAGCGGGACGAGGGGCGAGGCGGCCCGGCGCTCGGCGAGGCCGAAGGCGGCGAGGAGGACGGCTCCGGCGGCCAGGGCGAGGAGCGCCACGGGGTCGGCCCAGCCGTGCTCGCCGGCGACGGTCAGGCCGTAGACGAGGGCGAGGAGCCCGCCCGTGACGGTGATCGCGCCCGGCACGTCGAGGCGGGGCCGGACGGCCGGGCGGCTCTCCGCGAGGACGGCGGGGGCGACGAGGAGGACGGCGAGGGCGACCGGCACGTTGACGAGGAACGCCCAGCGCCAGGAGAGCAGGTCGGTGAGGACGCCGCCGAGGATCGCGCCGGTGGTGAAGCCCGCGGACATCAGGGCGCCGTTGAGGCCGAGCGACTTGGCGCGCAGCGGGCCCTCGGGGAAGGAGGAGGTGAGCAGGGCGAGCCCGGCGGGGGTCACGGCGGCGGTGGCGAGGCCCTGGGCGACGCGGGCGGCCATCAGCGTCCCGGGGCCCGTGGCGAGGCCGCCGGCCAGCGAGGAGAGGCCGAGGAGGGCCATGCCGCCGAGGAAGAGGCGGCGGCGGCCGACGAGGTCGGCGACGCGCCCGAAGAGGAGGGTGAAGCCGGCGGCGGCGAGGGCGAAGGCGGTGGCGATCCACTGGAGGCCGCCGAGGGTGAAGCCGAGTCCCTGGCCGATGACGGGCAGGGCGACGTTCAGGATCGAGAAGTCCACGGCCAGCATGAACTGGGCGAGGAGGAGGACGACAAGGACGATGCGCATCCGGCCGGTCATGCGGTCGGCGGCGGGTCCCGTGGCGGGCTCGGTGGGCGCGGGGAGATCCAGGGCAACCATGCGAACGACCCCTTAATGGGAGACTGGTTCCGTTAAGATGTCCCGTACCGTAGCAGAGTCGATGGTGCTAATGGAACTGGAGACCCATTTGAACGAGAGCCGGCCGGCCTCACCCGGCACCCTGCGCCCCGGCGGCCGCACCGCCAAGGTCCGGAGGGCCGTCCTCGAAGCCACCCTGGAAGCCCTCGCCGACACCGGCTTCCACGCCCTGAACATGGACCGGATCGCCGCCAGCGCCGGCGTCGGCAAGACCACCGTCTACCGCCGCTGGACCTCCCCCACCGGCCTGGTCGGCGACCTCCTGCACGACATGGCGGAGCAGTCCCTGCCCGCCGCCGACACCGGCACCCTCGCCGGAGACCTCCGGGCCAACGCCGAACTCGTCCGGGCCACCCTCACCGACCCCCGGATGGGCGCCGTCTTCCGCGCCGTCATCGCCGCGGCGGCCTGCGACGAGGAGTGCGCCCGCGCCCTCGCCGGCTTCTACCGGACCCGGCTCGCCGAATGGACCCCCGCCGTCGCCAAGGGCGCGGCCCGCGGCGAGATCCCGGCCGGGACCGACCCCGTCGAACTGCTCCGGGCCGTCTCCGCGCCGCTCTACTACCGCTTCGCGGTCACCCACGAGGAACTCACCGCGAGCGTGGCCGAACGGGCCGCGTCGGCGGCGCTCGCGGCCGCCCGCGACGGCGTCTTCGTCCGCGAATAGTCCTTCGGCACGGGGCCGCCTGAGTATCCGTACTCAGGCGGCCCGCGAGCCCCGCCCGGAGGATCGGAGCATGCTGTGGTCCGACCCGAAGAACCAGCCGCCGAAGTTCCTGCGCGACATGCAGGCGATGCTCCGCCGCAGCGGTGTGGTCCTGGCGCTGGCGATGGTGGTGGCGATGGTCGTCGTCAGCGCGCGATGAGCCGGTGAGCGCCGCCGGTTCGGCGGGAACGGGCCCGCCGCACTGGCTACGCTGCCCCCATGACTGCTGAACCGCGCCGTGTCGTCCTCGCCTCCGCCTCCCCCGCCCGCCTCGGCCTGCTCCGCCAGGCCGGGCTCGCCCCCGAGGTGATCGTGAGCGGCGTCGACGAGGACAAGGTCCACGCCCCGACCCCGGCCGAACTCGCCCTCGCGCTCGCCGAGGCGAAGGCCGCCCATGTGGCCGCCAGGCCCGAGGTGTTCGGCGCGCTCGTCATCGGCTGTGACTCGGTCCTCGAACTCGACAAGCAGGCCCTCGGCAAGCCGGCCGACGCCGAGGAGGCCACCGCCCGCTGGAAGGCGATGCGCGGCCGCGTCGGCATCCTCCAGACCGGTCACTGCGTGTACGACACGGCGGCCAAGCGGTACGAGTCGGCGACCGCCTCCACCGTCGTGCGCTTCGGCGAACCGACGGACGCGGAGATCGCGGCGTACGTGGCGAGCGGCGAACCGCTGCACGTGGCGGGCGCGTTCACCCTGGACGGCCGCTCGGCGCCGTTCATCGACGGCATCGACGGCGACCCGGGCAACGTGATCGGCCTGTCGCTGCCGCTGCTGCGCAGGCTGCTCGGGAAGCTGGGCGTCGAGATCACCGACCTCTGGGTCTGAAACGCCGCCCGGGGACCGGACGAGCCGGACCGGACGAGCGGGACCCAGGCGAGCGGGGCAGAGGCGGGCGGGACGCAGGCAGGCGGGACCCGGGCGAGCCGGACCTGGGCGAGCCGGACCGGGTAACCGGCGCTCAGGCCGCCGCCGGCTCCTGCGCCGGGGCCTTTTCGGCCGGGGCCTCCTTGCCGTACGCCACCAGGGTGAGGACGAGCAGGCCGAGGACGAGCATCAGGAAGGCGAAGGCCTTCCAGCCGAGGAGGCCAACCGCGACCGCGCCGAGGAGGCCGTGCACGACCGCGCAGCCGATGAGGAGCGCGCGGCCGAAGCGGCCCGGCGCGCGGTCGCGGACGCCCGCGAGGAGGGCGACGAGGCCGCAGAGGACGAGGGCGGCGCCGGAGCCGATGCCGAGCGCCCAGGTGCCGGTGACCATCGCGTCGGGGTCCATCCCGTCGAGGGACATCGCCTGCACCTCGACGAACCGCGCCATCACGGCGTTGATCGCGACGATGCCGGGCGCTTCGAGGAGGAGCACCGCCGCCGTCACGAGAGCTATCGGTCTGCGGGCCACCTCGGCCACCCCCTGGATTCGCCTGTTACCGACAGTACGATCGACAGCGCGAAGGCTACTGGCCGGTAAACCCCTGGACAAGGGTTCGCGCACGGCGGGTGGCGGCGGACGCGTCCGCAAAGAATCGTCGAGCCATTCGTAGGGACTCGACAAAGAAACCCGAATGGCGACTGGCCGGATGAACAGAGACCTGCGCCACACCTCGGATCTACTGTGCCGTAAAGGAACCCTGCGTACCGTGGTGCGACAAGGGAATTCACGACCCGAGCAGGCCCGGGGTCACGCTCCGTGTGGGCAAGCTCACCACAGGGGACGGGTCGAAAGGCCGTGTCGGCAGTCCCTAAACTCAGCTTGTTTCAAGGAGGGAGCCATCGTGCGCAAGGTGCTCATCGCCAACCGTGGCGAAATCGCTGTCCGTGTGGCCCGGGCGTGCCGGGACGCGGGTATCGGCAGCGTGGCCGTGTACGCCGAGCCGGACCGGGACGCTCTGCACGTCCGGGCGGCCGACGAGGCGTTCGCTCTGGGCGGTGACACTCCGGCGACCAGTTACCTGGACATGGCCAAGGTGTTGCAGGCCGCGCAGGACTCCGGGGCGGACGCCGTCCACCCGGGTTACGGCTTCCTCTCCGAGAACGCCGAGTTCGCGCAGGCCGTCCTGGACGCCGGTCTGATCTGGATCGGGCCGCCGCCGCAGGCGATCCGCGACCTGGGTGACAAGGTGGCGGCGCGTCACATCGCGCAGCGCGCCGGCGCGCCGCTCGTGGCCGGCACCCCCGACCCCGTGTCGGGCGCCGACGAGGTCGTCGCGTTCGCCGAGGAGCACGGCCTGCCGATCGCGATCAAGGCCGCCTTCGGTGGCGGCGGTCGCGGCCTGAAGGTCGCCCGCACCCTCGAAGAGGTCCCGGAGCTCTACGACTCCGCCGTCCGCGAGGCCGTCGCCGCCTTCGGCCGCGGCGAGTGCTTCGTCGAGCGCTACCTCGACAGGCCGCGCCACGTCGAGACCCAGTGCCTGGCCGACTCCCACGGCAACGTGGTCGTCGTCTCCACCCGTGACTGCTCGCTCCAGCGCCGCCACCAGAAGCTGGTCGAGGAGGCGCCCGCGCCGTTCCTGACGGCCGAGCAGAACGCGGAGCTGTACGCGGCGTCGAAGGCGATCCTGAAGGAGGCCGGCTACGTCGGCGCCGGCACGGTCGAGTTCCTCGTCGGCACGGACGGCACGATCTCCTTCCTCGAGGTCAACACCCGCCTCCAGGTCGAGCACCCGGTCACCGAAGAGGTCACCGGCATCGACCTGGTCCGCGAGATGTTCCGGATCGCCGACGGCGAGGAGCTCGGTTACGGCGACCCCGCCGTGCGCGGTCACTCCTTCGAGTTCCGTATCAACGGCGAGGACCCGGGCCGCGGCTTCCTGCCCGCCCCCGGCACCGTCACCGTCTTCGACGCCCCCACGGGCCCCGGTGTCCGCCTGGACGCCGGTGTCGAGTCGGGCTCGGTCATCGGCCCGGCGTGGGACTCGCTCCTCGCCAAGCTGATCGTCACCGGCGCGACCCGCGAGCAGGCGCTCCAGCGTGCCGCCCGCGCCCTGGCGGAGTTCAAGGTCGAGGGCATGGCGACCGCGATCCCGTTCCACCGGGCCGTCGTCGTCGACCCGGCGTTCACCGCGAACCCGTTCCGCGTCCACACCCGGTGGATCGAGACGGAGTTCGTCAACGAGATCAAGCCCTTCGCCCCCGCCGCCGGTGAGGCGGACGAGGACGAGGGCAACCGCGAGACGATCGTCGTCGAGGTCGGCGGCAAGCGCCTCGAGGTCTCCCTGCCGTCCTCGCTCGGCATGACGCTGGCCCGCACGGGCCTCGCGGCGGGTGCCAAGCCGAAGCGGCGCGCGGCCAAGAAGTCCGGCCCGACCGCCTCCGGCGACACCCTCGCCTCCCCGATGCAGGGCACGATCGTCAAGGTCGCGGTCGAGGAGGGCCAGGAGGTCAAGGAGGGCGACCTCATCGTCGTCCTGGAGGCCATGAAGATGGAGCAGCCGCTCAACGCGCACCGCTCCGGCACCGTCAAGGGCCTGAGCGCCGAGGTCGGCGCGTCCGTCACCTCCGGCGCCTCCATCTGCGACATCAAGGACTGACCCGTCGCACCCAGTACGGTACGGAGGGCCCGCAGGCAGCAGCCTGCGGGCCCTTCGTGCACGCTGCGGCCCGGGCGCAGATCGGGCCGGACCAGGGGAGGGCCATCAGCCATGCGAGCCGACGCGCGCCGCAACCACGAGCGGCTGCTCACCGAAGCCCGGACGGCCTTCGCCGAACAGGGCACCGACGCACCCCTGGAGGAGATCGCGCGGCGCGCGGGCGTCGGGATCGGCACCCTCTACCGCCACTTCCCCACCCGGGCCGAACTCCTCAACTCGGTCTTCCAGGAGGCCCTGGCGGAACTGCTCGACCGCTCGCGGGAGCTGGCGGAGGCGGACGCGCCGTGCCGGGCGCTCGTGGAGTGGCTGCGGGCGCTGATCACCCACGCGGTCGAGTACCGGGGGCTCGCCCACGCGCTGATGTCCGCGTCGTACGACCGGAGTTCCGCACTCGCCCGGTGCAGCGATCCGCTGCGCGCGGCGGGCGAGCGACTGCTCGGGCGCGCCCAGGAGGCGGGGCAGGTACGTGCCGACGTGTCGATCGGCGACCTGATGCAACTGACCAACGCGATCGCGCTGGCGGCGGAACAGTGCCCGGAGGACGCACTCCTCGCGGACCGCCTGCTCGCACTGACGCTCCGGGGGCTCAAGGGCTGAGCCGGCCTCGGCGCTGACGCCACGGGCGCTCGACGGCTGAGAGCCGGGCCCTCGTCCCGCGCAGGTGCACGGGGGCGTGGGACCCCTGGGGGAGGGTCCCTCGGGGCCTCAGCGGCGGCGCATGTCCGCGACGCGCGCGGTGCGCTCCATCGTCTCCGCGGCCATGCCGCCACCCGGACCACGGTACTGACCGGCCGCCATCCGGCCCCGCTGGACGGGGAGCGGCATGTCACGGCGGGGCCGGGCGCCCGGGGGGTGCTGGTCACCGCCGGCCGCGCTCTGGCCCGTGCCGGCGACGGCGATCTGTACGCCCTGGTCGGCGAGGGCCTGGAGCTCGGTGGCGGCACGGTCGTCGTGGGCCGGGGGCTCGTCGGTGACGAGGCGGGTGATGACGTCCGTCGGCACCGTCTGGAACATGGTGTCGGAGCCGAGCTTGGTGTGGTCGGCGAGGACCACGACCTCCGCGGCCGCCTGCACCAGCGCCCGGTCCACGCTCGCGGAGAGCATGTTGGACGTGGACAGGCCGCGCTCGGCGGTCAGCCCGCTTCCGGAGAGGAAGGCCCGGGAGACCCGCAGCCCCTGGAGGGACTGCTCGGCCCCGCTGCCCACCAGCGCGTAGTTGGAGCCGCGCAGGGTGCCGCCGGTCATGACGACCTCGACCCGGTTGGCGTGGGCGAGGGCCTGGGCGACGAGCAGGGAGTTGGTGACCACGGTCAGACCGGGCACGCGGGCGAGCCGGCGGGCCAGCTCCTGCGTGGTCGTCCCGGCGCCGACGACGATGGCCTCGCCTTCTTCGACGAGGCTCGCGGCGACGTCGGCGATGGCCGTCTTCTCCGCGGTCGCGAGATGGGATTTCTGCGGGAAGCCGGATTCTCGCGTGAATCCGCCCGGCAACACCGCACCGCCATGGCGGCGGTCGAGGAGTCCTTCTGCCTCGAGTGCCCGTACGTCTCTCCGTACGGTCACTTCCGAGGTCTGGACGACGCGGGCGAGCTCGCGGAGCGACACGGCCCCATTGGCTCGCACCATTTCGAGGATCAACTGGCGACGTTCTGCAGCGAACACGAAACTGACAGTAACGTGACCGGCCGATAGTTTTCAGCACTATGCGCCGAATTGCAGAAGATGCGCACAGACGGGGCCTCCAAGTGGTATGGGAGGCCCCGTCGTTGATTGATCTATGCCCCGCCTTGCCGGGGGTTGTCCGAGTCGGCGAACCGTTCCCGCAGGCGGGAGCGGCGCCCGACGGGCGTGCTACGCCTCGCCCGCCGACTTTCGGGTGTGCAACTGCCGTGCCACTTCCGCGATCGAGCCCGACAGGGAGGGGTACACGGTGAAAGCATTTGCGATCTGTTCGACCGTCAGATTGTTGTCGACCGCGATCGAGATCGGGTGGATCAGCTCGCTCGCCTTCGGGGCGACGACGCAGCCGCCGACCACGATGCCGGTGCCCGGACGGCAGAAGATCTTGACGAAGCCGTCCCGGATGCCCTGCATCTTCGCACGCGGGTTGCGCAGCAGCGGCAGCTTGACGACCTTGGCGTCGATCTTGCCCGCGTCCACGTCGGCCTGGGTGTAGCCGACGGTGGCGATCTCGGGATCGGTGAAGACGTTCGACGAGACCGTCTTCAGGTTGAGCGGGGCCACCGCGTCGCCGAGGAAGTGGTACATCGCGATACGGCCCTGCATGGCGGCGACCGAGGCCAGCGCGAACACGCCGGTGACGTCGCCGGCCGCGTACACGCCGGGGGCGCTGGTGCGGGAGACCCGGTCGGTCCAGATGTGACCGGAGTCCTTCAGCTTGATCCCGGCCTCCTCCAGACCCATTCCGGCCGAGTTCGGGATCGCGCCGACCGCCATCAGGCAGTGCGTGCCGGAGATGACCCGGCCGTCCGCCAGGGTGACCTCGACCCGGTCGCCGACCCGCTTCGCGGACTCGGCGCGGGAGCGGGCCATGACGTTCATGCCGCGGCGCCGGAACACGTCCTCGAGGACGGCCGCCGCGTCCGGGTCCTCGCCCGGCAGCACCCGGTCGCGGGAGGAGACGAGGGTGACCCGGGAGCCGAGCGCCTGGTAGGCGCCGGCGAACTCGGCGCCGGTGACGCCGGAGCCGACCACGATGAGCTCCTCCGGGAGCTCCTTGAGGTCGTAGACCTGCGTCCAGTTCAGGATGCGCTCGCCGTCCGGCTTGGCGTCGGGCACCTCGCGCGGGTGGGCGCCGGTCGCGATCAGCACGGCGTCCGCGGTCAGCGTCTCCTCCGTGCCGTCGGCCGCGGTGACGATCACCTGGCGGGAGCCGTCCACGGCCTGCCGGCCGGAGAGCCGGCCGCGCCCGCGCAGCACCCGGGCGCCCGCCCGGGTGACGGAGGCGGTGATGTCGTGCGACTGGGCCAGCGCGAGGCGCTTCACCCGTCGGTTGACCTTGCCGAGGTCCACGCCCACGACGCGGGCGGCCTGCTCCACGTGCGGGGTGTCGTCCGCGACGATGATGCCCAGCTCCTCGTACGAGGAGTCGAAGGTGGTCATCACCTCGGCGGTGGCGATCAGGGTCTTGGAGGGGACGCAGTCGGTCAGGACGGACGCGCCGCCGAGGCCGTCGCAGTCGACGACGGTCACCTCCGCGCCGAGTTGGGCGCCCACCAGGGCCGCCTCGTATCCGCCGGGTCCGCCGCCGATGATCACGATCCGGGTCACTGGGATCTACGCCTCGCGCTCTCGTTCTGCCGGGGGGTCCCCCCGCTGGGGTGCAGTGCGTACGCCATTGTCCCGCACGCTTCAAGTGCGTACCCCATTCTCCCGCACGCCCGGCGCTGCCTCACGTCGGGGCACCGTAGGGGGTGTCGCGCGCCCTCCGCGCGTCCGCCACCTCGGAGTTCGGCGGACACCCCACCCCCTCCCGTACCCTCGGTCCCATGTCGCTCTACGCCGCGTTCGCCGGCAACCTCGACGCTCGGCTGATGAGCCGCCGCGCACCGCACTCCCCCCTGCGCGGCACCGGCTGGCTGAACGGCTGGCGGCTGACCTTCGGCGGTGAGCAGATGGGCTGGGAGGGCGCGCTCGCCACCATCGCGGAGGCCCCCCGCTCCCAGGTCTTCGTGGCGCTGTACGACATCGCGCCGATGGACGAGGACTCCATGGACCGCTGGGAGGGCGTGGGCCTCGACATCTACCGGCGGATGCGGGTGCGGGTGCACACCCTCGACGGCGAGGAGGCGGCCTGGGTGTACGTGCTCAACGCCTACGAGGGCGGGCTGCCCTCCGCCCGGTACCTGGGCGAGGTCGCGGACGCGGCCGAGTCGGCGGGCGCACCGCACGACTACGTGATGGAGTTGCGCAAGCGTCCCTGTTGATCCGCCCGGGAGACCGGAACCTCCCGTTCGTCGGAAACGACAAGACAACGATCGCATGTCCGTCAGCATCGTCATCTACGCGCGTAGGCATTCTCCGGCTACGCTTCTTCGCGTACCAAATCCGTCCGGGGCCCCCCTCGGACTCCCCTCCCCGAGGCGAGAGAGTCAGTGAACGCAACTGCCACCCCGTACGAGGCCGCCGAGGCCGCTGCCGCACGTCTTCGCGAGCTGACCGGAGTCGAGAACCACGACGTCGCCCTGGTCATGGGCTCCGGCTGGGCCCCCGCCGTCGACGCGCTCGGAGACCCCGAGGCCGAGTTCCCGGTCACCGAACTCCCCGGCTTCCCGCCGCCCGCGGTCGAGGGCCACGGCGGCAAGATCCGCTCGTACAAGATCGGCGACAAGCGCGCGCTGGTCTTCCTCGGCCGCACCCACTTCTACGAGGGCCGCGGCGTCGCCTCCGTCGCCCACGGCGTCCGCACCGCCGTCGCCGCCGGCTGCAAGACCATCATCCTCACCAACGGCTGCGGCGGCCTCCGCGAGGGCATGCGCCCCGGCCAGCCGGTCCTCATCAGCGACCACCTCAACCTCACGGCCGCCTCCCCCATCGTGGGCGCCAACTTCGTCGACCTCACCGACCTGTACTCGCCGCGCCTGCGCGCCCTGTGCAAGGAGATCGACGAGACCCTGGAAGAGGGCGTCTACGTCCAGTTCCCCGGCCCCCACTACGAGACCCCGGCCGAGATCAACATGGTCCGCGTCATGGGCGGCGACCTCGTCGGCATGTCCACCGTCCTCGAGGCCATCGCCGCCCGCGAGGCCGGCGCCGAGGTCCTCGGCATCTCCCTCGTCACCAACCTGGCGGCGGGCCTCTCGGGCGAGCCGCTGAACCACGAAGAGGTCCTCCAGGCGGGGCGCGACTCCGCGGCGCGAATGGGTGAACTCCTGACGCGGGTCCTCGACCGGATCTGAGTTCCCCGTGCGCCCCTCGCACCGCCCGGCCCGTGGGGGGCCGGACGGGCTTCGGGGCGCCGCGCGGGGCCTCCACCCCGCCCCGCCCCTTCCCGACACCGGAGCACGCCCCCGGACCCGTACGGCCCGCGGCCGTGCCCCCGACCGCCGGGCGGGCCTTGACACGGCGCCGCCTCCCCGCCCCGTCGGCGTACGAGGCGCGGGGGCCGGGGCGGAGCCCCGGTTTCGGGAAGGGGCGGGGTGGGGGAAGGCTCCGCGCAGCGGCACCGCACCCGCCCGCACTCCCGCCCAACCCCCGAAAGGCACACCACCGTGACGCAGGACGACCTCCTCGCCCGGGCCCAGGCGTGGCTCGCCGAGGACCCCGACCAGGAGACCCGCGAGGAACTCGCCGCGCTCCTCGACCGCAACGCCACCGACGAGCTCGCCGACCGCTTCGGCGGCACGCTGCAGTTCGGCACGGCCGGGCTCCGCGGTGAGCTCGGCGCCGGGCCGATGCGGATGAACCGCTCGGTCGTCATCCGCGCCGCGGCGGGACTGGCCGCGTACCTGAACGCGAAGGGCGAGCGGGGCGGCCTGGTGGTCATCGGCTACGACGCCCGCTACAAGTCGGCCGACTTCGCCCGTGACACGGCCGCCGTGATGATCGGGGCGGGGCTGCGCGCGGCGGTCCTCCCGCGACCGCTTCCGACGCCCGTCCTGGCGTTCGCCATAAGGCATCTGGGTGCCGTCGCCGGCGTGGAGGTGACGGCGAGCCACAACCCGCCGCGGGACAACGGCTACAAGGTCTACCTCGGCGACGGCTCGCAGATCGTGCCGCCCGCCGACGCGGAGATCGCCGCCGAGATCGACGCGGTGCGCTCCCTCGCGGACGTGCCCCGCCCGGAGTCCGGCTGGGAGACCCTCGGCGACGAGGTCCTCGACGCCTACCTGGAGCGCACGGACGCCGTCCTGACCGCCGGCTCCCCCCGGACCGCCCGGACCGTCTACACGGCCATGCACGGCGTCGGCAAGGACGTCCTGACGGCGGCCTTCGGCCGCGCCGGCTTCCCGCCGCCCGCGCTCGTCGCCGCGCAGGCCGAGCCCGACCCGGCGTTCCCGACGGTCGCCTTCCCGAACCCGGAGGAGCCGGGTGCCATGGACCTCGCCTTCGAGGCGGCCCGGGCCGTGGACCCCGACATCGTCATCGCCAACGACCCGGACGCGGACCGCTGCGCGGTCGCCGTGCCGGACGCGTCCGTCGAGGGCGGCTGGCGGATGCTGCGCGGCGACGAGGTGGGCGCGCTGCTCGCCGCGCACCTGGTGCACAAGGGCGCCACCGGCGTGTTCGCCGAGTCGATCGTGTCGTCGTCGCTGCTCGGCCGGATCGCGCAGGCCGCGGGCGTCGGCTACGAGGAGACGCTGACCGGCTTCAAGTGGATCGCCCGCGTCGAGGGACTGCGGTACGGCTACGAGGAGGCGCTGGGCTACTGCGTCGACCCCGAGGGCGTCCGCGACAAGGACGGCATCACGGCGGCGCTGCTCGTCACCGAGCTGGCCTCGGTGCTCAAGGAGCAGGGCCGCACGCTCACCGACCTCCTCGACGACCTGGCGGTGGCGCACGGGCTGCACGCCACGGACCAGCTGTCGGTGCGGGTCGAGGACCTGGGCGTCATCGCGAACGCGATGGCCGCGCTGCGCGAGCGGCCGCCGGTCTCGCTCGCCGGGCTCACGGTCGTCTCGGCCGAGGACCTGACGAAGGGCACGGAGTCGCTGCCGCCCACGGACGGCCTGCGCTACCACCTGGAGGGCGACTACAAGGCCCGGGTCATCGTCCGCCCGAGCGGCACCGAGCCCAAGCTGAAGTGCTACCTGGAGGTCGTCGTCCCGGTCGGCGACGGCAGCGAGCTGGCGACGGCCCGCGCCACCGGCGCCCGGGTGCTCGCCGAGATCAAGCGGGACCTCTCCGCCGCCGCGGGGCTGTAGGGCGACCGCGGGACGGACACGCCGGAGGGCCGGTACGGAAGCGATTCCGTACTGGCCCTCCGGCGTGTCCGTCCGTCCCGCGCCGTGCCTCCGGCGTGTCCGTCCGTCCCGCGCCGTGCCTCCGGCGTGTCCGTCCGTCCCGCGCGGTGCCTCCGGCGTGTCCGTCCGTCCCGCGTGTCCGACCGGTCAGCCGATCGCGACCAGGATCACGAGGAGCAGCAGCCCGGCGGCGGCGGGGCCCACGATCTCGTACGCCCAGCGCACCTGCGGCTCGCCCTGCGCGCCCGGGCTCTTGGCGCGGGTCTCGGCGAGTTCGCGCAGCTCGGAGACGGTCTTGTCGCCGGCCGCGATCCGGGAGGACGCGTCGTTCACGTCGGCGGAGACGGAGGTGCGGCCGTGCGGATCGTCCTGGGAGGCGCGGGCGGCGCGGCGGGCCGCCCGCTTTCGCTGGCGCAGCGAGACGGGGATGGCCCACAGCTGGTACTTGGCGCCGTCCTGGGTGAAGACCTCGCTGGAGTAGCCGGCGCGGACGTCGGCGACCGAGGCCCAGGGCAGGGTGATCGACCGGAACGGGTTGCGGATCCGGAGCCGGTCCTCGTTGGCGTACACCGCCGGCCGGATCGTGAAGGCGACGATCAGCGGGGCGGCGAGGAGGACGCCCGCCAGCGCGACCCACGGGGTGTTCCCGTCGCCGCGGATCGCGGCGTCGATGCCGAACAGGCCCGCGAGGAGCAGCAGGAACACCCCGCTCGCGATCCCGAGGGGCGAACGGAAGACACGGTCGGCGGCCGGCTGTCCGGCGGCCGGCTGTCCGGGGGTCGACTCGCGGCTGGGCTCGTGACTCGGCTCGGGGGTCGGCTCGGGGGTCGTCATGCCGCCGATTGTGCCTCAGCGGGCCCGTGGAGGCTCAGGCGGCCCGCACGGCCACCAGCTCCGCGTACAGAATGATGTTGTCGGGGCGGTGGCCGTCGACCAGTTCCCCGCCGCAGGTGACGATCCGCAGCTCGGGGCGCGAGGTGTTCCCGTAGACCTTGGCGGTCGGGAAGGCGTCCTTGTCGACCTGCTCCAGCTCCCTGATCCGGAACACCGCCGTCTTCCCGTCGGCGCGGGTCACCGTGATCTCGTCGCCGACCCCGACCTTCGAGACGTTCTTCAGTACGGCGGGCCCGCGGGCCGTGTCGAAGTGGCCGACGAGCACGGCGGGGCCGGTCTCCCCCGGCGTCACGCCCTTCTCGTACCAGCCGATGCGGTCCGCGTCCGCCTCCGACGGCACCTCGACGGAACCGTCCGCGTTCAGCCCCAGGCCGAGGACGGACCCGTCGCTCCCGGTGTCGACCCCGGCGGCCGGCACCCGCACCCGGACGGGCAGCGAGCGGCCCAGCGGGCCGACGGGCGCGACGCTCGCGGTCGGCGCGGGCGCGACGCCCTCGACGATGTGCGCGGGCGGCGTGGCGCCGGCCCCGCCCCCCGCCGAACAGCCGGCGAGGGCGGCGAGCGCGGCGACGAGGACGACGACGGCGGTACGGGTACGGGCGGGGCGGCGGTTCACGGGACGGCTCCGGACGCGGTGCGACCGGCCGCCGCGCGGGGCACGGCGACCGGTCGGGGGTGGACGCTCCTGGCTCGGGTCAGGGTCGAGGAGCGGTGGACGGGGTGCGGGACGGGTGCGGTCCGGAGGGGGGGCGACGGGCCTCCCGCGGACCGCGGCGGCCGGCGTGCGGGGCGAGTGCGGTCCGGAGGGGCGACGGGCCTCCCGCGGACCACGGCGGCCGGGGTGCGAGGCGAGTGCGGTCCGGAGGGGCGACGGGCCTCCCGCGGACCGCGGCGGCCGGGGTCAGCCGCGGGAGCCGGCGCGGCGGCGCAGGACGACGAAGCCGAGGCCCGCGGCGGCGAGGGAGGCGGCGCCCGCGCCGGCGGCGACGAGCGCGGTGGAGTCGCCCGCGGTGCCGAGCTCGGCACCGGCCGCGACGCCGCCCCGCGGGATGACGGAGGTCTGACCGGCGTTGTCGGCGGTGACGCCGGTGTTTCCGGTGGTGCCCGTGCTGCCGTTCGAGGTGGTGCCCGTGACCGGGTTGAGCTTGCAGCCCTTGGGCAGCTTCGGGAAGGCGTGCGAGCCGCCCTTGCTGCCGACGCCGCCCTCGACCTTGGTGTACAGCGACGGCGTGGCGCTGAACGGGTTGTCGATGCGGGCGATGATGCCGGCGCTCTGCGGCAGCGACGGGTGGTCGCGGTCGAGCGTCGCGAAGACCTTTCCGCTGCCGATGTCCTGGAGCTCGGCCTTCGGCCCGTTCGGGCTCATCGTCAGCTCGGCCTCGGAGCCGGCGCCGATGCCGACCGTGGTGACGACGGTGCAGGCGTCGTCCTTGGTGACCGGCTTCGGGGCGGCCTGCTCGGCCGAGCCGTGGACGTAGGCGGCGAACCCGCCGTCGTACTCCAGGACGACGGTGGCGTTGTTGAAGCCGAAGACCCCGCGGGGCCCGGTCAGGTAGGTGAAGCCGGTGCCGTGGGTGCCCCACCGCAGCTGCTGGATGCCGTAGCGGCCGTTCTTCTTGGTGATCTCCAGCGTGGTGCCGTCGACGAGCTTGTACACACCGGGCTTGGCGCCCGGGAGGTAGTTGCCGACCCAGTTCTCGGTGGTGCCGTCCGCGTGGAGGACGAAGAAGGTGCCGTTGTCGTTGCCGGCGTCCGAGCGGTGGTCGGCGACGAGCGTGCCGACGCGCTGGCCCTCGCTGTAGAGCTCGGCGCGGTGGTGGGACTCGCCGACCTTGAAGATCTTGGCCTGGTCGCCGTTCAGCAGCTTCTGGGTGCGGACGTAGCCGGCCGCCTCGACGGGCTGCGGGGCGGCCTGCCTGGCCGAGCCGGGGATGTAGGCGGCGAACGAGCCGCCCTGCTCCAGGACGACGACGGCCTTGCCGAAGGTGAGGACGGAACGGTAGCCGGTCAGGTAGTGGAAGCCGCGGCCCGTGCCGTTCTCGACCAGCTGGAGGCCGTAGCGGCCGTCCTTTTTGGCGAGCTCCAGGACGGTGCCGTCGGCGAGGCGGTAGAGGCCGGGCTTGCCGATGACGCTGTTGCCGACCCAGTTGTGGGTGGTGCCGTCCGCGTCGAGGACGAAGAACTCGCCGTTGTCCTGGCCGGCGGCGGCGCTCCCGTCGGCCTCGATGGTGCCGACGATCTGGCCCTGCTTGTACAGGTAGGCGCGGTGGTGCCGCGGGCCGACCTTGACGATCTTGGCGATGGAGCCGGTGACCAGGACCTGGTCGCGGACGAAGGTCTCGCCCGGCTTCGCCTTCCAGTTCTCGATCCAGCCGGCGCCGGTGCGGGCCGGCGCGGTGGTGGAGGCGGCCGGGGCGGAAGCGGTCGGGGCCGAGACCGGCTTCGCGGCCGACGGGCCGTCGGTGGCGAAGGCGGCACCCGCGGTGAGGGCCGGGGTGATCGCGACGCCCGCGACGAGGGCGGTGGCGATGGCGGTGCGAAGGGCGGTGCGCATAACGACTCCTGTGATTCAGGTAGGTGGTTGATGTGAGTCGCATGCCGCTTTTTCTCGGTCCGACTGTTTCCGGTGAGGTCTGGCTGGCTGCTGATGAAAATCTATTGATCTCGTATGGGGGAGCCGTCCGCTCCATGTCACGGCCGTGTGACAGGAGTCACCACGCCATGGGGCATGTACCACCACGCCGAGGGACCGCATGTGACCTCGCGCTCCTCGAAGCGGTCCCCCTGTACAGGTCGCTACGCGCGTAGATATGCTCGACTGGTGACCATGCCCACCACTGCATCCGCAGCATCCGCATTCGCCGACGTGACCGCGTCCGACAGTGCGCTGCGCCGCTTCCTCCACGGGCTGCCCGGCGTCGACGCCGTCGGCCTGGAGGCACGCGCCGCGTCCCTCGGCACCCGCTCGATCAAGACCACGGCCAAGGCGTACGCCATCGACCTGGCCATTTCCATGATCGACCTGACGACGCTCGAAGGCGCGGACACCCCGGGCAAGGTCCGGGCGCTCGCCGCCAAGGCCGTCAACCCCGATCCGACCGACCGCACGACCCCGACGACCGCCGCCGTCTGCGTCTACCCCGACATGGTGGCCACCGCCAAGGCCGCCGTCGCGGGCACCGGCGTCAAGGTCGCCTCGGTCGCCACCGCGTTCCCGGCCGGGCGCGCCGCGCTCCCCGTGAAGCTCGCGGACACGGCCGACGCCATCGCCGCGGGCGCCGACGAGATCGACATGGTCATCGACCGCGGCGCCTTCCTCGCCGGTCACTACCTGAAGGTCTACGAGCAGATCGCCGCGATCAAGGCGGAGTGCGGCGACCGCGCCCGCCTCAAGGTGATCTTCGAGACCGGCGAGCTGTCCACGTACGACAACATCCGCCGCGCCTCCTGGCTCGGCATGATGGCCGGCGCGGACTTCATCAAGACCTCGACCGGCAAGGTCGCGGTCAACGCCACCCCCGCCAACACCCTCCTCATGCTGGAGGCCGTGCGCGACTTCCGCGCCCAGACCGGCGTGCAGATCGGCGTGAAGCCGGCCGGCGGCATCCGCAACACCAAGGAAGCGATCAAGTTCCTGGTGCTCGTCAACGAGACCGTGGGCGAGGACTGGCTGGACAACCACTGGTTCCGCTTCGGCGCTTCCAGCCTGCTCAACGATCTGCTGATGCAGCGCCAGAAGCTGGCGACCGGCCGTTACTCCGGCCCCGATTACGTGACGGTGGACTGATCAACATGGCATCTGCATTCGAGTACGCACCGGCGCCCGAGTCCCGGTCCGTCGTCGACATCGCCCCCTCGTACGGCCTGTTCATCGACGGCGAGTTCGTCGACGCGGCCGACGGCAAGGTCTTCAAGACCGTCTCCCCGTCCACCGAGGAGGTCCTCGCCGAGGTCGCCCAGGCGGGCGCCGAGGACGTCGACCGCGCGGTGAAGGCGGCCCGCAAGGCGTTCGAGAAGTGGTCGGCGCTGCCCGGCTCCGAGCGCGCCAAGTACCTCTTCAGGATCGCCCGGATCATCCAGGAGCGCAGCCGCGAGCTGGCCGTCCTGGAGACCCTGGACAACGGCAAGCCGATCAAGGAGACCCGCGACGCGGACCTCCCCCTGGTCGCCGCGCACTTCTTCTACTACGCGGGCTGGGCCGACAAGCTCGACCACGCCGGCTACGGCGCGAACCCGCGACCGCTGGGCGTGGCCGGCCAGGTCATCCCGTGGAACTTCCCGCTGCTCATGCTGGCGTGGAAGATCGCCCCGGCGCTCGCGACCGGCAACACGGTCGTCCTGAAGCCGGCCGAGACGACCCCGCTCTCCGCCCTGTTCTTCGCGGACATCTGCCGCCAGGCCGGGCTGCCGAGGGGCGTCGTCAACATCCTTCCCGGATACGGGGAGACGGGCGCCGCGCTCGTCGGGCACCCGGACGTGAACAAGGTCGCCTTCACCGGTTCGACCGCCGTCGGCAAGGCCATCGCGCGCTCCGTCGCCGGCACCGACAAGAAGGTGACGCTGGAGCTGGGCGGCAAGGGCGCCAACATCGTCTTCGACGACGCCCCGATCGACCAGGCCGTCGAGGGCATCGTCAACGGCATCTTCTTCAACCAGGGCCAGGTCTGCTGCGCGGGCTCGCGCCTCCTCGTCCAGGAGTCGATCCAGGACGAGCTGCTCGACTCGCTCAAGCGGCGCCTGAACACCCTGCGCCTCGGCGACCCGCTCGACAAGAACACCGACATCGGCGCCATCAACTCCTCGGAGCAGCTGGCCCGCATCACCTCGCTGGTGGACCAGGGCGAGGCGGAGGGCGCCGAGCGCTGGACCGCCTCCTGCGAGATCCCGTCGGCCGGCTACTGGTTCGCCCCGACGCTCTTCACCGGCGTCACGCAGGCGCACACCATCGCCCGCGACGAGATCTTCGGCCCGGTCCTCTCGGTGCTGTCCTTCCGTACGCCCGACGAGGCCGTCGCGAAGGCCAACAACAGCCAGTACGGCCTGTCCGCCGGCATCTGGACGGAGAAGGGCTCCCGCATCCTGGCGGTCGCGTCCAAGCTCCGCGCGGGTGTCGTCTGGGCCAACACGTTCAACAAGTTCGACCCGACCTCGCCCTTCGGCGGCTACAAGGAGTCGGGCTTCGGCCGCGAGGGCGGCCGTCACGGTCTGGAGGCCTACCTCGATGTCTGAGTCGGCGACGCGGCTGAGCGTCTTCAAGACCTACAAGCTGTACGTCGGGGGCAAGTTCCCCCGCTCCGAGAGCGGCCGGGTGTACGAGGTGACCGACTCCAAGGGCAAGTGGCTGGCGAACGTACCGCTGTCCTCCCGCAAGGACGCGCGTGACGCGGTCGTCGCCGCCCGCAAGGCCTTCGGCGGCTGGGCGGGCGCGACCGCGTACAACCGCGGCCAGATCCTCTACCGCGTCGCCGAGATGCTGGAGGGCCGCCGGGAGCAGTTCGTCCGCGAGGTCGCGGACGCGGAGGGCCTGTCGAAGTCGAAGGCCGCCGCGGTCGTCGACGCGGCGATCGACCGCTGGGTCTGGTACGCGGGCTGGACCGACAAGATCGCCCAGGTCGTCGGCGGCGCCAACCCGGTCGCCGGCCCGTACTTCAACCTCTCCTCGCCCGAGCCGACCGGTGTCGTCACGGTCGTGGCCCCGCAGGACTCGTCCTTCCTGGGCCTGGTCTCGGTGATCGCCCCGGTGATCGCGACGGGCAACACGGCCGTCGTGATCGCCTCGGAGAAGTCGCCGCTCCCCGCCCTCTCCCTGGGCGAGGTGCTCGCCACCTCCGACCTCCCCGGCGGCGTCGTCAACATCCTGTCCGGCAAGGCCGCCGAGATGGGCCCGCACCTCGCGGCCCACCAGGACGTCAACGCGATCGACCTGACGGGCGCCGGCGCCGACCTGGCCCGGGACCTGGAGATCGCCGCCGCGGACAACCTGAAGCGCGTCCTGCGCCCCCGTACCGAGGACTTCGCCGAGTCCCCCGGCACGGACCGCATGACCGCCTTCCTGGAGACCAAGACCGTCTGGCACCCCACGGGCAGCCTGGGCGCGAGCGGCTCCTCGTACTAGCCGGCACGACGACGGCCCCCGGGTGTGCGCACCCGGGGGCCGTTCTCATGCCCGCCCGCGCTCCACGAGACCGGCCACCCCGTCGAGTACGCAGTCGAGGCCGGTCTCGAACTGCCAGGCCGCGTCGTCCTTGCGCGCGGCCCCGCGGGTGTAGCGGCGGTACGTCGGATAGCGCCCGGTCTCCATGAGGTAGGTCATCTGCGGGGCGAGGCCGCGGCGCGAGTCGTCGCCGCTCTGCCAGCCCTGGTCCGCCATGTACTGGCGCAGCGCGGCCTCCGACTGCGTGGCGCCGTGGACGTAGGCGTTGACGGCGCGGAAGGCCGCCATCATCGTGTCGACGTCGAGCCCGAGGCCGTCGAGCGAGGCGAGCTGGCGCTCGGCCGCCGCCATCCGGTTCGGGGTGAGCGCGAAGAGCGGCGCCGGCATGTGGGCGAGCCACGGGTGGCGCAGCATCGTCTCGCGGGTCCGCAGGGCGTGGGCGCGGAGCGTCTCGCGCCAGCCGGAGGGCTCGCCGGGGGGCTCCAGCTCGCCGGACACCCGGTCGATCATGAGCGCCCACAGCTCGTCCTTGCCGTCGACGTGCCGGTACGCGGCCATGGGGGCGACGCCCAGTTCGGTGGCGACCTTGCGCATGGTGACGGCGGCGAAGCCGTCGCGGTCCGCGATGACGATCGCCGCGTCGGCGATCCTGCCGGGGGTGAGCGACGCCCTGGGTGCCGTCGCGGGCCGTTCGAGCCGCTCCCACAGCGAGACGGCGTCCGTCTCGTCCTTCTTCGCCACTCCGGGCCTCCTTGTGTCGCGTACAGCGTATGCCTTGTGGACGTTGTACACATCGACGTGTACGTTGTACACCTGTCGGCGTACGCCGTACACATCACGTGCTTCCAGGGGGAACCATGACCACTCCGCTCCGCGTCGCCGTCATCCAGGGCTCGACCCGCGACGGCCGCCTCGGCCCCACCGTCGCCCGCTGGATCGACACCCACGCCGCCGCCCGCGCCGACATGAGCACCGACCTGATCGACCTCGCCGAGACCCCGCTGCCCACCGTCTTCCCGCAGCTCGGCCAGGCCCCGGCCCGCCAGGAGGACCGGGACCTGCTCGCCGCCGTCTCCCCGCGCCTCGCCGCCGCCGACGCCTTCGTCGTCGTGACGCCCGAGTACAACCACAGCTACCCCGCGTCCCTGAAGAACGCGATCGACTGGCACAACCGCGAATGGCACGCCAAACCCGTCGCCCTCGTCGCCTACGGCGGCTTCTCCGCGGGCCTGCGCGCCGTCGAACACCTGCGGGCGGTCTTCGCCGAACTGCACGCCGTCACCATCCGCGAGGCCGTCGGACTCCAGGGCGTCTGGGGGCAGTTCGACGCCCAGGGCCGGGCCGTCGACCCCGCGGCCGACACCGCCGCCACGTCGATGCTCGACCAACTCGCCTGGTGGGCCCAGGTCCTGCGCGAAGGCCGCGCCAAGTCCCCCTACGGAGCCTGACCATGACCGGCACCCAGCGGGCCCGCCTCCCCTACCTGGCGATCACCGGACTCATGCTCGGCATCGTCCTCGGCGCCCTCGACGGCACCATCGTCGGCACCGCACTCCCCACCGTCGTCGGCGAACTCGGCGGCCTCGACCGCCTGTCGTGGGTCGTCACCGGCTACCTCCTCACCGCCGCCGTCACCACCCCCCTCTGGGGCAAACTCGGCGACCTCCGCGGACGCAAGGGGAGTTACCTCGCGGCCGTCGCCGTCTTCCTCGCCGGCTCGGTCCTCTCCGGACTCGCCCAGACCATGGACCAGCTCATCGCCTTCCGCGCTCTCCAGGGCGTCGGCGCCGGCGGCCTGATGGTCGGCGCCTTCGCCCTCATCGGCACCCTCGTCTCCCCCGAGGACAGCCCCAGGGTCCAAGCCGTCACCGGCTCCATGCTCCCCGTCGCCTTCGCCGGCGGACCCCTCGTCGGCGGCGCCCTCACCGACCACCTTTCCTGGCGCTGGGCCTTCTACGTCAACGTCCCCCTCGGCCTCGCCGCCCTGCTGATCGTCGCGCTCGCCCTGCACGTCAGAACCCCGCGCGTCCGCGCCCCCGTCGACTGGCGCGGAGCCCTGCTCCTCACCACCGGCGTCCTCGCCCTCACCCTGCTCGCGTCCTGGGCCGGCACCGGACACGCCTGGACCTCGCCGCGGATCCTCGCCCTCGGCGCACTCGCCGCCGCCTCCCTCGTCCTGCTCGTCCGGGTCGAGCGGCGCGCCGAGGAACCCGTCATCCCGCCCCGCCTCTTCCGCAACCGGAACTTCGCCCTCGCCCAGGCCCTGAGCCTCCTGGTCGGCGCGGGCATGCTCGCCGCCATGAGCTACCTGCCGCAGTACCTCCAGTTCGCCCGCGGCCGGTCCTCCACCGCGAGCGGCCTGCTCCTGCTGCCGCTCCTGCTCGGCATGGTCGGCGCCCAGCTCGCCTCGGGCCGCGCCATCGCCCGCACCGGCCGCTACCGGCTCCACCCCATCCTCGGCGGCGCGCTCATGACCGCCGGAGCACTCCTCCTGCTCCTCCTCGGCCCGGACACCCCCGTCGCCGTGGCCTCCGCACTCCCCGTGGTGCTCGGCGCCGGCATGGGCCTGCTCATGCAGTCCACGATGCTGATCACCCTCTACGGCGCCGGGCCTCGCGACATGGGCGCCGCCAGCGGCACCGTGACCCTGCTCCGCACCCTCGGCGGCTCCCTCGGCGTCGCCGCCCTCGGCGCCGTCTTCACCGCCCGCCTCGCCGGCACCGACACCCGCCTCACCCCCGCCCAGGCCGCCCACCTCCCCCAGCCCGCCCGAGAAGCCCTCCGCACCGCCGTCACCGACGGGCTCCACGGCGTCCTCCTCGGCACCGCCGCGCTCGCCGCCCTGTCCTTCACCGTGGCCTGGTTCGTACGAGAGGACCCCCTGCGGCGCACACCGGACCTGGAACCCGCCACGGGACCGGAAGCAGCCCTGGACCCGGAACCCGCCACGGGGTCGGCAACCGCGGAGGGGCCGGGCGCCGCTTCGGGTCCGTCCGCGGCTACAGCACCGGCCGCCGCCACTCGGTCACCGGACCCCACTCTGGGACCGGCCCCCGCCACGGGACCGGCCCAACCCGTTACGGGAGTGGCCCCCGTTACGGGACTGACCCCCGTTACGGAAGAGCCGGATCCGGAGTCGGAGCCGGATCCGGAGCCGGAGCCCGAGTCGGAGCCGGAGTCGGAGCCGGATCCGGAGCCGGAGCCGGACCCTGCCGCGGGGGCCGGTCGGCGCTGAGGGGCCGTACGGCTACCGAAGGCGCCGACGCCCAGGAGGGTGCCGCGGGGGCCGGACCCCGCCGCGAGGGCCGGCCACCCCTGAGGGCGCTACGGAAGCAGCCCCTGCGTCAGCGGGCCGGCCACCGGGAGATCGGCCACGGCCCCGCCCTTCGTGACGTGGTCGGTGAGCAGGTTCGTGCCGACGGGCTTGAAGTCGGCGATCTGCGTGCCGAGCCCGTTGTCGAGCGGATCCACCCCGGTGTTGGCCAGCGGGTCGAGTTGAAGACGGGTGATCGGCCCCAGCCCGTGGGTGACACCGCTCAGCGCGCCCGACCCGGCAGCCGCCGCGTCCGTCCTGGTCAGCGAGTCCACGGGCAGCGGCACCGGGGCCGCCGCCTGGGCCGCGGCACCCCCGCCGACCAGCGCGGCACCCGCCGCCGTGACGGTGAGACCGACCTTCAGCAGGGCACTGCGACGAGGGGTCCGGGGTTCTGCGTGACGCGCCATCATGATCCTTCCATGGGGTGACCGGGCGGCCACCGACAGTAGTCGAGGTGTGATGCTCGATACCAACGGCCTCCCTCGGGGGTCCCCTGCACGGGGGAATGCTTCACACTGGTGTCCCGTGAGTTCCCAACCGATCCCGACCCGTGTCGTCCTGCTCGCGGGCCCCTCCGGCTCCGGCAAGTCGTCCCTCGCCGCCGTCACCGGCCTCCCGGTCCTGCGCCTCGACGACTTCTACAAGGAAGCCGACGACCCGACGCTCCCACTCGTCGACGGCAGCGCGGACATCGACTGGGACTCCCCGCTGTCCTGGGACGCGGACGCGGCCGTCGCCGCCATCGTCGAACTGTGCCGCACCGGACGGACCGACGTCCCCGTGTACGACATCGCCACCAGCTCCCGCGTCGACCGCGAGCGGCTCGACATCGCGCGGACCCCGCTGTTCGTGGCCGAGGGCATCTTCGCGGCCGACATCGTCTCCCGCTGCCGCGAGCTCGACGTCCTCGCCGACGCGATCTGCCTGCGTGGCCGGCCCTCCACGACCTTCCGCCGCCGCCTCGCCCGCGACCTCCGCGAGGGCCGCAAGTCCGTGCCCTTCCTCCTCCGCCGCGGCTGGCGCCTCATGCGCACCGAACGCGCCATCGTCGCCCGCCAAGCCGCGCTCGGCGCCCACCCCTGCGCCAAGCCCGAAGCCCTCGGCCGCCTCGCCGCCGCCGCAGCCGGCCGCCACCGCACCCCCACCCCCAACTAACCCCACCCCGTGCGGGCCCACCCCCTCCCCGCGCGCGGCTCGCGCCCCCGCCTCGTGTGAGCCCGCACCTTCGCCTCGTGCGGGCCGCACCCGCGCCTCGTGTGGGCCCGCACCCTCACCGCATGCGGGCGCGCCCCCGCCTCGTGTGAGCCCGCACCTTCACCACGTGCGGGCCGCACCCGCGCCTCGTGTGGGCCCGCACCCTCACCGCATGCGGCTCGCGCCCCCGCCTCGTGTGAGCCCGCACCTTCACCACGTGCGGGCCGCACCCGCGCCTCGTGTGGGCCCGCACCCTCACCGCGTGCGGCTCGCGCCCCCGCCTCGTGTGAGCCCGCACCTTCACCACGTGCGGGCCGCACCCGCGCCTCGTGTGGGCCCGCACCCTCACCGCATGCGGCTCGCGCCCCCGCCTCGTGTGAGCCCGCACCGCTGCCCCGTGTGAGCCCGCACCCTCGCCCCATGTGAGCCCCCACTCTCACCCCGTGTGAGCCCGCACCCTCGCCGCATGCGGGCCGCGCCCTCGCGCGCCGTACGAGGCCGCGCCTCGTCCGGGTGGCCACCGCGCGCCCTTCGCGCCTGGTGCGGGCTTCGCCCGCCGCCCTCCGCGTGAGCCGCACCCACGCCTCGTGCGGGCCGCCCGCCCGCCGCCCGCGCCTCGTGCGGGCCGCACCATCCGCCCGCCCCACCCCCGTGTGGGCAATCGTCCCGCTGGGGCGGGACGGGTGGGCACACGGGACGGCGCCCTCGGCGGCGCCTCCGCCCCCCGCACCTGCCCGCACCCATACGGCGCCGTACCAGTGGTGCGGGTTCAGGCGCGGAAGCCTAGGCCCGGCAAGGGGCGCCGTTCCGTTGTGCCCACCCGTTCCGCCCCAGCGGAACGAATGCCCACAACGGGGCGGGCGGGGGCGCGACGTCCGTTGTGCCCGCAACGAGGGGGGCACCGGGTAGGTGCCGTCCGTTCCGCCCACAACGAGGGGGCACCGGGTAGGCGCCATCCGTTGTGCCCACGACGAGGGGGCACGGGGTAGGTGCCGTCCGTTCCGCCCACAACGAGGGGGGCACGGGGTAGGTGCCGTCCGTTGCGCACACAACGAGGGTGGGCGCCGCACCATCCGGGTGGTGGGCCCGCGCCGGGGGCGCGATTGCCCGGGACGGGTGGGGGCCCGGCGGCGGCGGGAGCGACGTAGGTGGGGGAAACGGCGCGGGTCGTACAAGCCCCCCGGCTTGTACGACCCGTGTCGTGTTTCCCCCGTACCCCCGTACGGCCCTGCGAAGGCCCCGTCCCCCGTGGCCCCGCAGGTTCCCCCGTTCCCCCCTGCCTCAGGCCACGAGCTCGCCGAAGGACTCTTCTTCGTCGCGGCCGAAGCTGAGGACGTCGTCCTCGCGCAGTCGGCGGAGCGAGCGCCAGATGCTGGACTTGACGGTGCCGACGCTGATGTCGAGGATCTCGGCGATCTCGGGATCGGTGCGGCCCTCGTAGTAGCGCAGGACGAGCATGGTGCGCTGGAGCTCGGGCAGCCGGGCGAGGGCCTGCCAGAGGACGGCGCGGAGTTCGGTGCCGCGCATGGCGTCGGTCTCGCCGACCGTCTCGGGGAGTTCCTCGGTCGGGTACTCGTTGAGCTTGCGGCGGCGCCAGGCGCTGATGTGCAGGTTGGTCATGGTGCGGCGGAGGTATCCGCCGACGGCGGCCTTGTCGCTGATGCGGTCCCAGGCGCGGTAGGTGGAGAACAGCGCGCTCTGGAGGAGGTCCTCGGCCTCGAACCGGTCACCGGTGAGGTGGTAGGCGGTGGCGTACAGGGAGGCACGACGCTCCTGGACGTAAGCCGTGAACTCGGCTTCCGAGCAGTTCGTGCGTTCCCCCGTGACCTCCCCGTACGCCGCTCCCCCGTCAGCGACGGCGACCATGTACGGCGCCTTGCGCTGACGTCCGACGCTGCGAACGCACCCCCGCCCGTTCACCACGCCGGACTTCTCGGTGCTCCGCACGACGTCGTGGAGACGCGTGACAACTGCGCTTGAGGTGGTGCTGTGCAGTGCGTTCATCTTGCGCCCCCCGTCGGTTGGAGTGTGTTTCGGTCCGTGTGCCAAGAAGCTTGCCCGCGGGACTTCATGGCGTTGTCCGGCGACTGTCACAGGCGTGTCACAGGAGACGGGACAGGAGCGAGTCGGCGAGCGGTCGTCCTCGGACGGCCCAATGGGACAGAATGACGGCGTGCCTTTTCTGTTGCTGATCGAGGACGACGACGCCATCCGCACGGCCCTCGAGCTCTCCCTGTCGCGGCAGGGTCACCGGGTGGCCACTGCCGCGACGGGCGAGGACGGCCTGCAGCTGCTGCGCGAGCAGCGGCCGGACCTGGTCGTGCTGGACGTCATGCTGCCCGGCATCGACGGTTTCGAGGTCTGCCGGCGGATCCGCCGGACGGACCAGTTGCCGATCATCCTGCTGACCGCGCGCAGCGACGACATCGACGTGGTGGTGGGCCTGGAGTCGGGCGCCGACGACTATGTCGTGAAGCCGGTGCAGGGCCGGGTCCTCGACGCCCGCATCCGGGCCGTACTGCGGCGCGGCGAGCGGGAGTCGACGGATTCGGCGACCTACGGGTCCCTGGTCATCGACCGGTCGGCGATGACGGTCACCAAGAACGGCGAGGACCTCCAGCTGACGCCGACCGAGCTGCGGCTGCTCCTGGAGCTGAGCCGGCGGCCCGGACAGGCGCTGTCCCGGCAGCAGTTGCTGCGGCTGGTGTGGGAGCACGACTACCTGGGCGACTCGCGGCTCGTCGACGCGTGTGTGCAGCGGCTGCGCGCGAAGGTGGAGGACGTGCCGTCCTCGCCGACGCTCATCCGTACCGTGCGGGGTGTCGGCTACCGGCTGGACGTTCCTGCGTGAGCAAGGGGATCCTCGCGCGGCCGAGGCTGTCCAGCCTGCGGCTGCGGCTCGTCGTCGTCTTCGCCCTGGTCGCGCTCACCGCGGCCGTCGCCGCCTCCGGCATCGCGTACTGGCTCAACCGCGAGGCGGTGCTGACCCGTACCCAGGACGCGGCGCTCAACGACTTCCGGCAGGAGATGCAGAACCGGGCGGCCACGCTGCCGCTCCGGCCCACCCAGGACGACCTGCGGCGGACCGCCGAGCAGATGGCGAGCGGAAGCGCCGCCGACTACCAGGTGCTGCTGCTCGGTGAGCGGGACGCGGGCAAGCCGATCGTCGGCGCGTCCGACCCGGACGACTTCACCGTCGCGGACGTGCCGCGCTCGCTGCGGGACGCGGTGGACACGGAGCGGCCGGTGACGGACGCCAACGCGTACAAGTACCACCTGTTCTGGCAGCGAACGGAGCGGAACGGGACGCCGTACCTGGTCGGCGGGACGCGGATCGACGGCGGCGGGCCGGCGGGCTACATGTTCAAGTCGCTGGCCGCGGAGAAGGCCGACCTGAACTCGCTCGCCTGGTCGCTGGGGATCGCGACCGCGCTCGCGGTCGTCGGCTCGGTGCTGCTGGCGCAGGTCGCGGCGACGACCGTGCTGCGCCCGGTGCACCGGCTCGGGGAGGCGGCCCGGCAGCTCGGCGAGGGCAAGCTCGACACCCGGCTGCGGGTGAGCGGCGCGGACGAACTGGCCGATCTCTCCCGTACGTTCAACAGCGCGGCCGAGTCCTTGCAGAAGAAGGTCGCGGACATGAGCGCGCGGGAGGAGTCGAGCCGCCGGTTCGTCGCCGACATGTCGCACGAGCTGCGCACCCCGCTGACCGCGCTGACCGCCGTCACCGAGGTCCTGGAGGACGAGCAGGACACCCTGGACCCGATGATCGCCCCGGCGGTGGCGCTGGTGGTGAGCGAGACTCGGCGTCTGAACGACCTGGTGGAGAACCTGATGGAGGTGACCCGCTTCGACGCGGGCACCGCCCGGCTCGTCCTCGACGAGGTGGACATCGCGGACCAGATCACCGCGTGCATCGACGCGCGGGCCTGGCTGGACGCGGTCGATCTGGACGCCGAGCGCGGGATCGTGGCGCCGCTGGACCCGCGCCGCCTCGACGTGATCCTGGCGAACCTGATCGGCAACGCGCTGAAGCACGGCGGTTCGCCGGTCCGGGTGTCCGTGCGCACGGAGGACGAGGAGCTGGTCATCGCGGTGCGCGACCACGGGCCCGGCATTCCCGAGGAGGTGCTGCCGCACGTCTTCGACCGCTTCTACAAGGCGAGCGCGTCCCGGCCGCGGTCCGAGGGCAGCGGTCTCGGCCTGTCGATCGCCATGGAGAACGCGCTGATCCACGGCGGATCGATCACGGCGTCCAACTCGGTCGGCGAGGACGGGGCGGTGGACGGCGCGGTGTTCGTGCTGCGGCTCCCGCTGGACGCCTCGGGGATCACGCGCGAGGTGCAGACCCGCAGCAGCCAGGGCGAGGTGGAGGAAGAGTGAGGCGCCGCACCTTCGGGCGTACGACGGGAGCGGGCGCCCTGCTCGCGGCCACACTGACGGTACTCGTCACCGGCTGCGGGATCAGGACGACGTCCGTCCCGGTGGACGCGGGCGCGGCCCCGTCCCGCGTCCCGTGCAGCCAGGCCGACGAGAGCGCGTCGGCGACGACCGCGCAGGGCATGCCCGTCCGGGTGTACCTGGTGTGCGGCTCGCAGCTGGACGCGGTGGACCGGCGGTCGCCGCTGCCGGAGGAGAAGGCCGGCGGTGATCCGGTGCGTACGGCGGCGGGGCTGCTCGCGCAGCTGCTCGACGAGCCGTCGGACAGCGAGCGGCTGGCCGGCTTCACGACGGCCGTGCGGAGTCCGCTGCTCGTCACCGGCGGGCACGCGGGCGACCCGGCGGGGACGCTGCGGTTGAGCCGGCAGCCGGAGGACCTGGCGCCGACCGCCCTGTCGCAGATCGTCTGCACCTTCGCGGAGAGCTCCGCGGGCGCGGGCGACCACACCGTCCTGCTCGGCGGCCCCGGCTCCTACCCGCCCAAGCGCTACCGCTGCACGACCGAACTCCGGGAACGCCCGGAGTCCGCCCCGCCGACCGCCGCGGTACGTGCCCCGGCGACCGCCTCGGCGACCCCCACGGCCTGAACCGGTCCCGCGCGACCCCCATGGCCTGAACCGAACCGGTACCGCGCGGACCCGCCGCGCGGACCCGCCGCGCGGACCTGCCGCCCGAGCCGGTCCCGCCCCAGCCGGTCCCGCCCCAGCCGGTTTCGCGCGGCCGTCGTGGCCGGAAAGGGGTGCGGCGGAACCGATTCCGCCATGGCGGGCGTCTTGGGGGGCGTGCAGCGTCAAGGTTCGGGCGGTGGTGCCGCCGTGGTCGTCCGCGTGGTGGGGTTCGTGCTCCTCCTCGCGCATCTGCTGCTCGTCGCCTGGGTCAGCCTGCGCCCACGGGACGTGGCCTGGGTGACCGCGCCGAACACGATCCCGCTGCACGGTCTGCGGGCCGACCTGGCGCTCGGCGCCACGGAGGCGGCCCGGTTGATCGGCGAGGGGCTGCTGCTGCTGGCCCCGCTGGGGGTGCTGCTCCCGATGGCCGACGGACGGCTCGACGTCTCGCGGTGGGCCTCGCTGGCCCGGACGACCGCCGCCGGCGCACTGGTGTCGCTGGCCGTGGAGCTGCTGCAGACCGCCGTGCCGGGTCAGGTCGTCGACGTGGACTCGGTCCTCCTGAACATGGCGGGGGTGGCGCTCGCGCACCTCCTGTTCGTGCCGGCCGGGCGTGGCTGGCTGCGCCGCAGGTCGGAGCCGGGGCGGGGATCCTCCTCCGAGGGCCGTAGGGCCGGTAGGGGTTCCCCCCTGCTGCGGGACGAGGCGGCTCAGGGTTCGACCCCGACGATTCCCAGGGTCCCGATCGCCCGGTAGACCGACGCTTCGTCCCTCCTCCCGGCGGCAGTATGGAGTCATCGGGAGCCCGACGGAGCGGCTCCCGGACAGACATCGAAGGAGCCCACCATGGCCGCAATCATCCGCCCCCGTGACGGACGCGTGATCGGCGGAGTGTGCGCGGCGCTGGCCCGGCGCTTCGGCACCTCCGCGTGGACGATGCGTCTGATCTTCCTGGTCTCGTGTCTGCTGCCCGGCCCGCAGTTCCTGCTGTACCTGGCGCTCTGGTTCTTCCTCCCGTCGGAGAAGACCGCGTCCGCGGCCTGGTAGCCGCTCGCCCGTCACCACTCGCACGCCGAAGGGGCGCGTACCCGGGAAAACCGGGTGCGCGCCCCTTCGGCGTGTACGGCGGGGGTCAGCCGATCGGGAGGCCACCGAGCGGCAGGCCGCCGAGGAGGCCACCGAGCGGGGTGGCGCCGAGGGCGCCGGTCGCGGCACCGAGCGGGGCGTTCTGGGTGGCCTGGCCGGCGGCGGCGGGGAGGGTCTTCACGCCCTGGTCGACACCCTGGCCGAGCGCGCCCTGCCCGGCACCGAGGGACTCGGCGGCGCCGTCGGGGAGCTCGGTGAGGCCGTCACCCAGCGGGACGGCGTTGGTCACCGTGCCCAGCGCGTCGGCGTCGAGCGGCAGGGACGGCGCTGCGGAGGCCGTGCCGGCGGCGGTGACGGCGAAAGCGGCACCGAGAGCGGCGACACCGAGCTTCTTGGCGGCAGACTGCTTCATCTGAAAATCTTCCTTGGGGAATCCGGGGGCTTCCGGGAAAGCCGGGCGGGGAAATCCTGGGAATGCAGAGCGGCTCTGCAACCTAACCAGTGATCGACTCCTCCGCAAACACCGGAAAGCGGCCGGGTGTCGTGCCGTCCCGGCCGCCTCCTGTGCCCCGACGGGGTGCCGCTCAGCCCTCTGCGGGGGAAGATCCGCTGGTCGTGGCGGTCTGCTGGAACAGCCATTCGGACTTGAGCTCGGCGTATCCGGGCTTGATGACCTCATTGATCATGGCCAGGCGTTCATCGAAAGGAATGAACGCTGATTTCATCGCATTGACCGTGAACCACTGCATGTCGTCGAGCGTGTAATCGAATGCCTCGTTCAACAGCTCGAATTCACGGCTCATGGTCGTGCCGCTCATCAGACGGTTGTCGGTGTTGACCGTGGCCCGGAAATGGAGGGTGCGGAGCAGGCCGATGGGGTGCTCGGCGAACGAGGCGGCCGCGCCGGTCTGGAGGTTGGACGAGGGGCACATCTCCAGCGGGATGCGCTTGTCGCGGACGTAGGCGGCCAGGCGGCCGAGGCGGACCGAGCCGTCGTCGGCGACCTCGATGTCGTCGATGATCCGCACCCCGTGCCCGAGCCGGTCGGCGCCGCACCACTGGAGCGCCTGCCAGATGGAGGGGAGCCCGAAGGCCTCGCCGGCGTGGATGGTGAAGTGGTTGTTCTCCCGCTTGAGGTACTCGAAGGCGTCGAGGTGGCGGGTGGGCGGGAAGCCGGCCTCGGCGCCCGCGATGTCGAAGCCGACGACGCCTGAGTCGCGGTAGCGGTTGGCGAGTTCGGCGATCTCCAGGGCCCGGGCCGCGTGCCGCATGGCGGTGAGCAGGGCACCGATCCGGATGCGGTACCCGTCGGCCCTGGCCTGCCGCTCGCCTTCCCTGAAGCCCTCGTTGACGGCCTCGACGACCTCTTCGAGGGTGAGGCCGCCCTCCAGGTGCTGCTCGGGGGCGTACCGCACCTCCGCGTAGACGACGCCGTCCTCGGCGAGGTCGACGGCGCACTCGGCGGCGACGCGGACGAGGGCCTCCCGGGTCTGCATGACGGCGCAGGTGTGCGCGAAGGTCTCCAGGTACCGCTCCAGGGAGCCGGAGTCGGCGGCCTCGCGGAACCAGATGCCGAGCTTGTCGGGCTCCGTCTCGGGAAGCTGGTCGTAGCCCTGCTCCCGGGCGAGTTCGATGATCGTGCCGGGGCGCAGTCCGCCGTCGAGGTGGTCGTGGAGCAGCACCTTCGGGGCACGGCGGATCTGGTCCGCGGTGGGGACGTTGGGGGTCTGGCTCGTCATTTCCGCACTCTAGCCCCTACGCGCGTAGAGCGCGCCTGGCGACGCAACTTCCGCGGCCGGCGTTTCCGGGCGGGGCCGAGCGCATCGCGCGTGCGACGCGGGTACCCGGCCGCTTAGCCTGCCGGGATGACGTCCCCGGCGCCCGCTTCCGAACTTGCCCGCATCCACGGCTTCCTGTCCGCCTTCACCCGCCGGCAGGCGGCCCGCACGGTCGACTTCCCCGGCGGGTTCGCCGCGCTCGACGACGCGTACGCGCGCTCGCGTGGGAACAACCACGTCCTGGTGGACGGGAGCCCGGACCCCGAGGCCCTGCCCGGGTTCGCCGACGAGACCATGGGGCACCTGTCGCACCGCGCGGTGTTCGTCCTCGACGAGAAGGTCGCGACGGCATGTCTGGAGCCGCTCTCGCGGGCCGGGTTCAGCTCGTCGGCGACCTATCTGATGCGGCACACCGGATCGGTCCCGGCCGACGGCGGGGCGCGGCCGGTGGCGGTCGAAGCCCTGCTCGGCCCGACGGCGGCGAGCTGGCGCCGGTTGGCGCCGCACGTCACCGAGGGGCAGCTGCACGACCTGGTGGAGCGCCGGAGGGTACGGACGCGCGGCGCCGACGTCGTACGGTTCCTCGCCTCGTACGCCGACGACGGCGAGGTCGCCGCCTGGGCCGATCTGTATCTGGACCCGGCGTCCGGGGTGGCGCAGGTCGAGGACCTGGTCACGGCGCAGGCGCACCTCGGGCAGGGGCACGCGGGCGCCGTCCTGGACACGGCGCTGCGCATGGCCGCCGACGCCGGCTGCACGACCCGGTTCCTGACCGCGCGCCCGGACGACTGGCCGCACCGCTGGTACGGACGGAAGGGCTTCGAGGTCGCCGGAACCCTGACCCGTTTCGAACGGGTATAGGGGCAAAGGCCGTTCGGCCCGTCGGCGATACGTAACAGAGACCGCGCGTACCACTGGTGTACACCTCCGCTTCTGAGACTGTTCTGCCATGGCGCACTACGCACTCGTGGGACCGCCCGAGACCCGGAGACCCCGGCTCGGGCGGCCTGTTGGAGGTTCCCGGACGTCGGCGGCGGTGGGCGGCGTGGTGCTGCTCCTGCCGGACGGTGTGCCGGTGTCGAGACGGCGCGCCTCGGCGCGGGCGCACGCGGCGATGCTGCCGCTCGGGCGGGGGCTGGTGCGGGCGGGCCGGGCGGAGGGGCTCGTCGCGCACGTGGTGCGCTACCGGGGGCGCGGCTGGAACGGTGCCGACGCGGAGCTCGCGGCGGACGCGTCCTGGGCGGTCGCGGAGGCGGTACGGCGCTACGGGGACGTCCCGGTCGGCCTCGTCGGGCACGGCCTCGGGGGGCGCGCGGCGCTGCGCGCGGGCGGGCATGACGCGGTCGGCGCGGTCCTCGCGCTGGCCCCGTGGCTGCCGGAGGACGACGTGGCCGCGGAACCCGAGCCGGTGCGGCAGCTGGTGGGGCGCCGGGTGCTGGTCGTGCACGGCACGAACGACGCCAGGACGGACCCGGAGCTGTCGTTCCGTTTCGCCGAGCGGGCGAAGAAGGCCAACCGCGACACCTGCCGCTTCGAGGTCCACTCGGACGGCCACGCGCTGCACCAGTACGCGGGCGAGGTCCGCAACCTCGCCGCCGACTTCCTCCTCGGCACCCTCTTCACCCGGCCCTTCGCCCGCCCGGTGACGGACGCGATGGCGGCGCCCCCGCCGCTGGGCCTTCGGATGCCCCTGGCGGCGGGCTTCGGCGACGCACGCCGTCGGTGAGGCACCAGGGAGGCGGTTCACGCCGGCGGTGAGGCATCGCGAGGACGGTTCACGCCGGCGGTGACGGTTCCTTCGGGAGCAGGTGGCCGCGGCGGCCGATGAGGAACTTCTTGAAGGCGGCCACCGGTGCGGTGTCGGGGTGGCCGTCGAGCCAGGCGACGCCGATCTCGCGGACCGCGCGCGGGGCCGTGACGGTCAGTTCGACGACGCCGGGGCGGGGCACGGCGGGCGGGGGCAGCAGGGCGACGCCGAGGCCCGCGGCGACCAGGCCGCGGAGGGTCTCGGCCTCCTCGCCCTCGAAGGCGATCCGGGGCTTGAAGCCGGCCTCCGCGCACAGGTCGTCGGTGATGCGGCGGAGCCCGTATCCCGGCTCCAGGGTCACGAACGTCTCGTCCGCGGCCTCGGCGAGGCGGACGCGGCGGCGGCCCGCGAGGCGGTGGTCGTCGGGGACGACGAGCCGGAGCCGCTGTTCGTCGAGGCGCCGGGCGACCAGGTCGGGGGCGTCCGGCACGGGGGACGTGAGGCAGAGGTCGAGGTCGCCGGCCCGGAGCCGTTCGATCATCGCCTCGCCGTAGTTCTGGACGAGGGTGAAGCGGATCCCGGGGTGGTCGACGCGGAAGGCGCGGATGAGGCCGGGGACGGTCTCGGAGCCCATGGTGTGCAGGAAGCCGAAGGCGACGCGTCCGCCGGTGGGGTCGGCGTCGGCGCGTACGGTGTCGGCGGCCCGCTCCACCTCGGCGAGGGCCCGTTCGGCGGCGGTGAGGAAGCGGCGGCCGGCCGGGGTGAGCGAGACCGTGCGGCCGCGGCGGGCGAAGAGGGAGACGCCGAGGTCCTGTTCGAGCCGGACCATGGCTCGCGAGAGCGTCGACTGCGGCACGCCCATCTCGGCCGCCGCGCGGGTCACGTGCTCGTGGCGGGCGACGGCGGCGAAGTAGGCGAGCCGGGGTGCGAGCAGCAGTCCCATGTCTTCTTCGTTACTGTTCGGTGACAGGCGAGGCTGTGACCTGTACTCATGCGCCATGGGAACGATTACAGCAGTTCCGTGCATTGGACGCATGAAGCGGGGCGTCCTACGTTCGTGACATGCCTCCCGCCAGTACCAAGGCGGCCGCCACCAGCGCGTCCGCCGACACCCGCCTCTCCCCCGGCGCCCCCGGCTACCGCCGGCTGAGCCTCGCGCTCTTCGCCGCGGGACTGGCCACCTTCGCCCTCCTCTACTCCACGCAGGCCCTCCTCCCGGCCATCTCGGCCGAGTTCGGCGCCACCGCGTCCGCCGCCTCCTGGACGGTCTCCGCCGCCACCGGCGCCCTCGCCCTGTGCGTGCTCCCGCTCAGCGCCCTCTCCGAGCGGTTCGGCCGGCGGGCGATGATGACCGCCTCCCTGGCGGTCGCGGTCGCCGTCGCGCTCCTGGTGCCACTCGCCCCGAACCTGGAGTCCCTGATCGCGCTCCGTGCGCTCCAGGGCGCGGCGCTCGCCGGGCTCCCGGCCTCCGCGATGGCGTACCTGGCCGAGGAGGTGCGGCCGAAGGCGCTGGTCGCCGCGATCGGCCTGTTCGTGGCGGGCAACTCGATCGGCGGCATGAGCGGCCGCCTGGTGACCGGCTGGGTCGCCCAGATGTGGGGCTGGCGGGCGGGTCTGGCCGCCGTCGGCCTGACCTCGCTGCTGTGCGCGCTCGTCTTCCGGGCCCTGCTCCCGAAGGCGCGGCACTTCACCCCGGGCACGCTGAACCCGAAGGCGCTGGCGAGCACCGTCCGCGGGCACCTGTCCGACCCGCTGCTCGTGCGCCTGTACGTGATCGGCGCCCTGTTCATGACGGTCTTCGGCGCGGTGTACACGGTGATCGGCTACCGGCTCGTCGAGGCCCCGTTCTCGCTGCCGCAGGGCGTGATCGGCTCGATCTTCCTGGTCTACCTGGTCGGTACGGTCTCCTCCGCCGCCGCCGGCGAGCTGGTCGGGCGGCTCGGCCGGCGCGGGGCGCTCTACCTGGCGGTCACCACCACCGCCGCGGGTCTGCTGCTGTCGCTGGCCGACTCCCTCGCGGCGGTCCTGGCGGGCCTGGTTCTGATCACGGCCGGCTTCTTCGCCGGCCACGCGGTCGCCTCCTCCTCGGTGAGCCGCACGGCGAAGACGGGCCGCGCGCAGGCCTCGGCGCTCTACCAGTCCGCGTACTACCTCGGCAGCAGCGCGGGCGGCACGCTCGGCGCCGTCGCCTTCCACGCGGGCGGCTGGGCGGGCACCGTGCTGATCGGTCTGGTCGCGGTCCTCGGCGTCGTCTCGGTGACGCTGTACGGCAGCCTCAGCGCCCGTACGCAGGCGCGACGGCTCCAGCTCGCCGCGTCCTGACCCCTCCCCCCGCGTCCCTGCAACTGACAGACTCTGCCGCGCGTCCTAACCCACAGGACTCAAGGGGGAGTTGACGATCATGAACCGGATCATGCATCGGATAGGGAAGAGAGCGGGAATCACCGTCGGCCTCACGGCTCTCGTGGTGCCGATGACGATCGCGCTCGGTGCGGCCCCGGCGCAGGCGGCGTCCTGCAACGTGACGACGGGGCCGTACCAGAAGCAGGTGGAGAAGTTCCTCGGGCGGACGGTCGACGGCCGCCAGTCGCTCGGCGACTGTCTCGCCATCCAGGCCTTCCAGCGCAAGCACGGCATCACCCCGACCATGGGGTACGCGGGCCCGCTGACCTGGCGCACGATGAACACGATGCTCCAGCAGAAGGCCGCGGGCACCAACCCCAACCGCTCGGGCGCCTGCCCGACGAACCGGGGCCGGATCGCCTGCGTCGACCTGACGCGCCAGCTGAGCTGGATCCAGGACGGGGCGCGGCTGAAGTACGGCCCGGTGCCGGTGCGCACCGGACGGGACGGCGCCGAGACCCGTACCGGCTCCAAGAAGATCTACTGGCGGAACATCAACCACTGGTCGACGCTGTACCACGTCTCCATGCCGTACTCGCAGTTCTTCGACGGCGGCCAGGCCTTCCACTCGACCACCAAGTCCATGTGGAACCCGCCGGGTTCGGGCGGCTGCGTCAACATGCGCCCGGCCGACGCGAAGGCGTACTGGAACCTTCTCAGGAAGGGCGACGACGTCTTCGTCTACGGCCGCAAGCCGGGAACCTGACCCCGGCTGTCAGTCCGCTGCGGTAGCTTCCCTCTCACCGGCCCCGAACGGGGCCGGTGAGGGGTGAGTGGGGTGTGGACCCGATGAGCGATACCGCGGTCGCGACGACCGACGAACTCGACAAGTACCGCAGGGAGCTGACCGGTTACTGCTACCGGATGCTCGGATCCTCCTTCGAGGCGGAGGACGCGGTGCAGGACACGATGGTCCGGGCCTGGAAGGCCATCGACTCCTTCGAGGGCCGCTCCTCGCTGCGGTCCTGGCTGTACCGGATCGCGACCAACGTCTGCCTGGACGCGCTGAACGCGGGCAACAAGCGGGCGCGGCCGATGGACCTCACCTCCCCGACGCCGGTGGCGCAGGCGCAGCTCGTCAAGCAGCCGGAGATCACCTGGCTGGAGCCGGTCCCGGACGGGCGGGTGCTCCCCTCGGTCGCCGACCCGGCGGAGACCGCCGTGCACCGGGAGACCGTGCGGCTCGCGTTCGTCGCCGCGCTCCAGCACCTGCCGCCGAAGCAGCGCGCGGTGCTCATCCTCCGCGAGGTGCTCGCCTGGAAGGCGAGCGAGGTCGCCGAACTCCTCGACACCTCCGTCGCCTCGGTCAACAGCGCCCTCCAGCGGGCCCGCGCGACCCTGGCCGAGCAGGCGCCCGCCGCCTCCGACGCGGCGAACCCGCTGGACGAGGAGCAGAAGGCGCTCCTGGAGCGGTACGTCGCCGCCTTCGAGGGCTACGACATGAAGGCGCTCACCGCGCTCCTCCACGAGGACGCGACCATGTCCATGCCGCCGTACGACCTGTGGCTCCGGGGCCACGACGACATCGTCGGCTGGATGCTGGGCGTCGGCGAGGTCTGCTCCGGCTCGAAGCTGGTCCCGACCGTGGCGAACGGCTCCCCCGCCTTCGCCCAGTACCACCCGGATCCGGCGGGCGGCTACAGCCCGTGGGCGCTGATCGTCCTGGAGCTGCGCGACGGCAAGGTCGGCGGCATGGACTTCTTCCTGGACACCGAGCGCTGGTTCCCGCTGTTCGACCTGCCGGCGCGGCTGGACGGCTAGCCGCCCAGGGTTCCGTCGAGGCCCGTCAGGAGGAGCAGGGCCCGTAGCTCGGGTCCTGCTCCGTGGAAGCGGATGCGGTGGCCGCGGCGGCCCGCGGCGAGTTTCAGGCGGGCGAGGGCGTCGACGGCGGCGAGGTCGGGGTGCGTGAGGGCGCCGACCTCGCAGACGACCTCACCGGGCGGGGCCGCGCCGAGCTCGCCGCAGAGGACGGCCACCTCGTCCCTGCTGGGACGGGCGGGCAGGGTCACGACGAGCGGACGACTGGTCTCCATGCCCGTACGACCGTCCGGGGACGCGGAAATCATCGCGGGTGCGGCTCTCGTGACCGCCTAGGCTCTCGATCATGACTCACGAGCCTGTCGAACTGGTGATCTTCGACTGTGACGGTGTCCTGGTGGACAGCGAGCGGATCTACTGCCGCGTGGACCGGGAGGTGTTCGCCTCCCTGGGGGCGGAGTTCACCGAGACGGAGGTGATCGAGCACTTCGTCGGGTCCTCCCACGAGATGCTCACCGCGATCGTGGCGGAGCGCAGGGGCCGCCCGCTGGAGCCCGGCTGGCACACCCCGTTCAAGCCGCGGTACGACGACGCGCTGGACGCGGAGCTGACGGCGGTGGAGGGCGTCACGGACGTCCTGGACGCCCTGGACGTCCCGTACTGCCTCGCCTCCAACGGCAGCCACGCCGGCATCCGCAGGAACCTCGGCCGGACCGGGCTGCTCGCCCGCTTCGAGGGCCGGATGTTCAGCGCCAGGGACGTCGCCCAGGGCAAGCCCGCACCGGACCTCTTCCTGCACGCGGCCGCCACCATGGGCGTCCCGCCCGAGCGCTGCGCCGTCGTCGAGGACAGCCCCTACGGCGTCCAGGCCGCCCGGGCCGCCGGTATGCGCGCCTTCGGCTACTGCGGCGGGCTGACCCGCGCCGACCGCCTCATGGGCCCGCGCACGGTCGTCTTCGACGACATGAGGGAGCTGCCGGCGCTGCTGCGGGAGCCGGTGTAGCGGACGCACCGGCTCCCGTCGCGGAGCGGGGTCAGGCGATGCGGTCCAGGACGATCGGGTTCGCCGTGAAGGGGGTGCCGGGGGCGGCGATGTCCCAGGCGCCCTCCAGGGAGCCCAGGGCGTAGTCGAACTTCTCCGGCGTGTCCGTGTGGAGGGTGAGCAGCGGCTGGCCCGCGGTCACTGTGTCGCCGGGCTTGGCGTGCAGCTCGACGCCCGCGCCCGCCTGCACCGGGTCCTCCTTGCGGGCGCGGCCGGCGCCGAGGCGCCAGGCGGCGATGCCGATGTCGTAGGCGTCCAGGCGGGTGAGGACGCCGGTCGACGGGGCGGTGACGACGTGCTGCTCGCGGGCGACCGGGAGGGTGGCGTCCGGGTCGCCGCCCTGGGCGGAGATCATCCGGCGCCAGACGTCCATCGCGGAGCCGTCGGCGAGGGCCTTGGCGGGGTCGGCGTCCTTGATGCCGGCCGCGTCGAGCATCTCGCGGGCGAGCGCGATCGTCAGCTCGACGACGTCGGAGGGGCCGCCGCCGGCGAGGACCTCGACCGACTCGCGGACCTCCAGGGCGTTGCCCGCGGTGAGGCCGAGGGGGGTCGCCATGTCGGTGAGGAGGGCGACGGTCTTCACGCCGCTGTCGGTGCCGAGCGCGACCATGGTGGAGGCGAGCTCGCGGGCGTCCTCGATGTTCTTCATGAACGCGCCGGTGCCGACCTTGACGTCGAGGACGAGCGAACCGGTGCCCTCGGCGATCTTCTTGGACATGATCGAGGAGGCGATCAGCGGGATGGCCTCGACGGTGCCGGTGACGTCGCGGAGCGCGTACAGCTTCTTGTCCGCGGGGGCGAGGCCGTCGCCGGCCGCGCAGATGACCGCGCCGGTGGTGTCGAGGACGTGCAGCATCTCCTCGTTGGAGAGCAGGGCGCGCCAGCCGGGGATGGACTCCAGCTTGTCGAGGGTGCCGCCGGTGTGGCCGAGGCCGCGGCCGGAGAGCTGCGGCACGGCCGCGCCGCAGGCGGCGACGAGCGGGGCGAGCGGCAGGGTGATCTTGTCGCCGACGCCGCCGGTGGAGTGCTTGTCGGCGGTCGGGCGGGAGAGCGCGTCGAAGTTCATGCGCTCGCCGCTGGCGATCATCGCGGCGGTCCAGCGGGCGATCTCCGTGCGGTTCATGCCGTTGAGCAGGATGGCCATGGCCAGGGCCGACATCTGCTCGTCGGCGACCACGCCGCGGGTGTAGGCGTCGATGACCCAGTCGATCTGCTCCGGGCTCAGCTCGCCCTTGTCCCGCTTCGTGCGGATGACGGAGATGACGTCCATGGTGGTGCCTCTTTCTACGCGCATAGAGGGGAAAGGGGGGAGCGACCCTTCCCATCGTGCCGGAAGGGTCGCTCCGAAGTGCTACTTGGTGAGGTGGCCCGGGCCGAAGGCCTGCGGGAGCATCTCGTCGAGGGTCCGGAAACCCTGCGGCGTCTCCAGGACGAGCTCGGGGCCGCCGAACTCGTACAGGAGCTGGCGGCAGCGGCCGCACGGGACCAGGGACTCGCCCCGGCCGTCCACGCAGACGAAGTGGGTCAGCCGGCCGCCGCCGGTCGCCTGGAGCTGGGAGACGAGCCCGCACTCGGCGCAGAGGCCGAGCCCGAAGGAGGCGTTCTCCACGTTGCAGCCGGAGATCACCCGCCCGTCGTCCGTGAGGGCCGCCGCGCCGACCGGGTAGCCCGAGTACGGGGCGTACGCGTGGGACATCGCCTCGCGGGCGGTCTCCCGGAGCAGGTCCCAGTCGGGCGTCGTCGTCACTTGCCCTGGCCCTTCCGGTACGGCAGGCCGTCCGCCTTGGGCATCCGCAGGCGCTGCGCCGAGAGGGCGAGCACGAGCAGGGTGGTGACGTACGGGGCGGCGTCGACGAACTGGCTCGGGACCTCGTCGGTGAGGAAGTACCAGAGGAAGAACGCGGCGGAGAAGGCGGCGGAGACGGCCGCGACCACGTACTTCTTCTTGTACAGCTGCCAGAGGGCGGCGATCACCAGGAGCAGCGCGACGAGCAGCAGCAGCGCGTGGACGTTCTCGGCGCCGCCGCGCAGCTTGAGGCTGTCGGTGAAGCCGAAGAGGCCCGCGCCGAGCGCCATGCCGCCGGGCATCCAGTTGCCGAAGATCATCGCGGCGAGACCGATGTAGCCGCGGCCGCCGGTCTGGCCCTCCTGGTAGATGCCGGTGGAGACGATCGCGAGGAAGGCGCCGCCGAGGCCGGCGAGGCCGCCGGAGACGGCCACGGCGATGTACTTGTACTTGTACACGTTGACGCCGAGGGACTCGGCCGCGACCGGGTTCTCACCGCAGGAGCGCAGGCGCAGGCCGAAGGCCGTGCGCCACAGCACCCACCAGGTGCCCGGGATCAGCAGGATGGCGATCACGGTGAGCAGGGACAGGTTGGTGACCAGGCCGCCGAGGATGCCGGCGATGTCCGAGATCAGGAACCAGTGCTTCTGCTGGAGGTCCATCAGCCAGTCCGAGAGTCCCGGGATGGTGATGTCCGTGATCGGGTCGATGCGCGGGGACTGCTTGGAGGAGCCGCCCTCGGCCTTGTCGAAGGTGAAGTTCGACAGGTACTGGGTGAAGCCGACCGCCAGGATGTTGACCGCAACACCGGAGACGATGTGGTTCACGTTGAACGTGACGGTGATGATCGCGTGCAGCAGACCGCCGAGCGCGCCGCCGAGGATGCCGACGACGACACCCGTCCACGGGCCCCACTGGTAGCCGGCCCAGGCGCCGAACCAGGTGCCGAGGACCATCATGCCTTCGAGGCCGATGTTGACGACGCCCGCGCGCTCGGACCACAGGCCGCCGAGACCGGCCATGCCGATCGGCACGGCGAGCTGGAGCGCGCCGGAGACCTGGCCGACGGAGGTGAGGTCGTCGGCCCCGGAGACGACCCGGACGAGGGAGAAGAGGACGAGGCCGGCCGCGACGATCAGCAGGATCCACGGCCAGGTCAGCTTGCGGCGCCCGGTGCGCTTGGGCGCGGCGCTCGGCTTGGCGACAGTGCCGGTGCTCATGCCGAGACCTCCTTGTCGGTCTTGATGGCGCCGCCGGCGGCGAGCTCCTCGCCGACCTTCTGCTGCTGGCGGCGGATGCCGTAACGGCGGACGAGCTCGTAGGAGACGACCACGGCGATCACGATGATGCCCTGCATGATCTGCGTGATCTCCTTCGGGTAACCCGCGACGTCGAGGTTCGAGGACGCCTTGTCGAGGAACGCGAAGAGGAGGGCCGAGAAGAGGATGCCGACCGGGTGGTTGCGGCCGAGCAGGGCGACGGTGATGGCGGTGAAGCCGACGCCGACCGGGAAGGCGAGGCTGTACGTGTGCGACTCGCCGAGCAGGATCGGCATGCCCGACAGGCCCGCGAGCCCACCCGAGATCAGCATCGCGGTGAGGATCATCTTCTTGGCGTCGACACCGCTGGCCTGGGCCGCGGACTCGCTCTCGCCGGTGGCGCGCAGGTCGAAGCCGAAGCGGGTGCGGTTGAGGACGAACCAGTAGACGACGCCGAGCGCGAGCGCGACGAAGGTGAAGCCGTAGATCTGGCCGCCCTCGCCCATGTCGATGCCGGGGAACCAGCCGGACTCCGAGATCTGACCGGTGGTGAGGTCGTTGGAGCCGGCGGGCTGGACGCCGAAGTTCTTCGGCAGGATCAGCCAGGCCACCAGGGAGGTGGTGATGGCGTTCAGCATGATCGTGGAGACGACCTCGGAGACGCCCCGGGTGGTCTTCAGGATGCCCGCGATGCCGGCCCAGAGGGCACCGGTCGTCATGGCGACGATCACGATGACCAGGATGTGCAGCGGGCCGGGCAGCTCGATGGCGGCACCGACCAGCGCCGAGACCATCGCGGCGAGGCGGTACTGGCCGTCGACGCCGATGTTGAAGAGGTTCATCCGGAAGCCGACCGCCACGGCCAGGGCGGCCAGGTAGTAGATCCCGGTCTGGTTGACGATCAGCACCTGCGTGTCGGAGAACTCGGCGTTCTCGATCATCAGGCGGATCGGTTCGATCGGGTCGAGGCCCGTCGCGAGCAGCACCAGGACGGTGAGCACGAAGGACGTGACCAGCGCGAGCACGGGGCCGGCGGCCCCGATGAGCAGCTTTTCCTTGTCGATCTTCATCATCGGGCGTCACCGTCTTCGGACTGCTCGTCGGCGTCGAGGTTGCCGGTGGCCGCGCCGGTCATGGCGGAGCCCAGCTGCTCGGGCGTGATGGTGGCGGGGTCGGCGTCGGCGACCAGCTTGCCGCGGTACATGACACGGAGGGTGTCGGAGAGGCCGATCAGCTCGTCGAGGTCGGCGGAGATCAGCAGCACCGCGAGGCCCGCGCGGCGGGCGTCGCGGATCGCGTCCCAGATCTGCGCCTGCGCGCCGACGTCCACACCCCGGGTGGGGTGGGCGGCGATCAGGAACTTCGGGTTGTGGCTCATCTCGCGGCCGACGATCAGCTTCTGCTGGTTGCCGCCGGAGAGGGAGGCCGCGGTGACGTCGATGCCGGGCGTGCGGACGTCGTACTCGCGCACGATCCGCTCGGTGTCCTTGCGGGCGGCCTTCGGGTCGAGGATGCCGCGCTTGGAGTTGGGCGCCTCGGTGACGTGGCCGAGGATGCGGTTCTCCCAGAGCGGGGCTTCGAGGAGCAGGCCGTGGCGGTGGCGGTCCTCGGGGATGTAGCCGATGCCGCCCTCGCGGCGCTTGCGCACGGAGACCTTGGAGATGTCCTCGCCGTCGAGCGTGATGACGCCCGAGTCGGGGGTCGCCATGCCCATGAGCGCGTCGATGAGCTCGGTCTGGCCGTTGCCCTCGACACCGGCGATGCCGAGGATCTCGCCCTTGTGGATGGTGAGCGAGATGTCGTCGAGGAGCTTGCGCCCGGTGGCGACCTCCTCGTGCACGGTGATCGCGGACGACGGGTCGGCCGGGGCCGCCGTGGTCAGGGGGGCGCCGGCGGCGCCGCTCTCGACCAGGCTCAGGTTCGCGACCTGGAGCATCGGGACGTCGGTGACCGTCGACTCGCGCGTCTCCGGCGAGGGCAGCTCGCTGCCGACCATCAGCTCGGCGAGCTGCTTGGTGGTGGCGGTCTTCGGGTCGGCGGTGCCGACCGTGGTGCCCCGGCGGATGACGGTGATGTCGTCGGCGACCTTCAGGACCTCGCCCAGCTTGTGCGAGATGAAGATGACCGTCAGGCCCTCGGACTTGAGCTCGCGCAGGTTGTCGAAGAGCGCGTCGACCTCCTGCGGGACGAGCACGGCGGTCGGCTCGTCGAGGATGAGGATCCTGGCGCCGCGGTAGAGGACCTTGAGGATCTCGACGCGCTGGCGGTCGGCGACGCCGAGGTCCTCGACGAGGGCGTCGGGGCGGACCCCGAGGCCGTACGCGTCGGAGATCTCCTTGATCTTCTTCCGGGCCTTGGCACCGATGCCGTGGAGGTTCTCGCCGCCGAGGACGACGTTCTCCAGGACGGTGAGGTTGTCGGCGAGCATGAAGTGCTGGTGCACCATGCCGATGCCGCGCGCGATGGCGTCACCGGGGCTGGAGAAGGTGACCTGCTCGCCGTCGACGGCGATGGTGCCCTCGTCCGGTTTCTGCATGCCGTAGAGGATCTTCATGAGGGTCGACTTGCCGGCACCGTTCTCGCCGATGAGGGCGTGCACGGTGCCCTTGCGGACCGTGATGGCGATGTCCTTGTTGGCGACGACGCCAGGGAATCGCTTGGTGATGCCGTGCAGTTCTACGGCGGGGGGGCTGGACGCGTTGATGACGCACTCTCCTTGGCCGGAAGGAGTGGGAGCGGGGAGGGCAGGGCGGGGCGAAGTTATCGTGCCAGGGAGACATCTACACGCGTAGCGCTGCCGAAAAATGAAAACCCGTACGGGAATGGGGCCGGGGCCCGGCTCCAGTGGGAGTGCCACTGGGGCCGGGCCCGCGGGCTCAGGTCGTGATCGCGGTCCTTACGGAGCGGTCTTGACCGTGATCTTGCCGTCGATGATTTCCTTCTTCGCCTTGTCCACCGCGGCGATGAGGTCCGTCATCTTCTTGTACTCCGGGTTGGAGTCGGCGAGGCCGACGCCATCCGTCGCGAGACCGTAGCGGATCTCACCGGACTGCGGCTTGCCGTCCTTGACCGACTTGATGACGTTGAAGACGGAGTCGGAGACGTCCTTGGTGACCGAGGTCAGGATGTGCTCCTTGTAGGAGGCCAGACCCGCCTGGTTGTACTGGTCGGAGTCGACGCCGATGGCCCACTTGCCCGCGGTGGCGGTGGCCTCGATGGCGCCGGAGCCGGCGAGACCGGCGGCGGCGTAGATCACGTCGGCGCCCTTGTCGAGCTGGCCCTGCGCGGCGGCCTTGCCGAGGTCGGGCTTCGAGAAGCCGTCGAAGTTCGGCGGCTGGGTCAGGTACTGGACGAGCACCTTCGCCTTGGGGTTGGTGTCCTTGACGCCCTGCGCGAAGCCCGCCTCGAACTTCTTGATCAGCGGAACCTCGACACCGCCGATGAAGCCGACCGTGCCGGACTTGGACGCCTTGGCGGCGGCGACGCCGGCCAGGTAGGAGCCCTGCTCCTCGTTGAAGACGAGGTTGGCGATGTTCGGGCCGGTCTTCGACGTGTCGTCGATGAGGCCGAAGGTGGTCTTCGGGTAGGCCTTGGCGACCTTCTCGATGGCCGGGGCGTAGGCGAAGCCGACACCGATGACCGGGTTGTTGCCGGCGCGGGCCAGCGAGGTGAGGCGCGCGACCTTGTCGGCGTCGCTCTCGCCCTGCGACGGCTCGGCCTCGGCGCCCTTGACGCCGAGCTCGTCCTCGGCCTTCTTCAGGCCGGCGTAGGCGGCGTCGTTGAACGACTGGTCGCCACGGCCGCCGATGTCGTACGCGATGGCGGCCTTGACGGCCTTCGAGTCCGAGCTGGAGCTGGAGCTGCTGCCCGAGTCGGTCGACGACTTGCCACACGCGGTGACGGACAGCGCGAGCGCCGCGGAGGCGATGCCCACGGTCGTGATCCTGGTGATCCGGCGCAAGAGGAGGGTCCCTTCAAGACTGACCGAAAGCGCCTCTTCCGGCGCTGGTTTCGCGGCGATCGTAACGCGCGTAGATGTCAGTTAAAGACCCGTTCATGAGTCGTTATCGGATCGTCGCGAACCGGCCAGCCGAGGCGACCGGGGGCGTTCGGCCCGGTACCGCCGGTTATACCGCCCGGTGAACGCGTTGGGGAGACCCCGTGGGGCCGACACGCCGGGCGGTGGGCCGGACGGCCGAGTGCGCCGTCCGGCCGGATTTCAACGCCTTCGGCGTGGCGTTGATCACCGCGGGGGCGTGGCGATGATCACCGCCGGAACGCGACTCCGGCCGGGCCGTGGCCGAGTTGGCGGCCGGGCCGAGTCCGGGTCGCCGGTCACGTCGTGTCCGGGTCGGGTCAGGCCTGCGACGCGCCGTCGAGGAGGGCTGCGGCCGTGAAGAGCTCCACGCCGGCGTCGATGCACAGCTCGTCGACGTCGAAGTCGCCGGCGTGCAGGTCGCGGACCCGGGGGTCGCCGGGGGTGCGGACGCCGAGCCGGGCCATGGCGCCGGGGACGTGCTCCAGGTACCAGGAGAAGTCCTCGCCGCCGAGGCTCTGCTCGGTGTCCTCGATCGCGTGCGGTCCGCGGCGGGCGGCCATGGCGTCGTGGAGGAGTTCGGTGACGGCGGCGTCGTTGACGACCGGGGGGACGCCCCGCACGTAGGTGACGGTCGACTTGGCGCGGTGCAGGGTCGCGACCTCGTCGATCGCCGCGTGCACCAGGTCGGGCGCGTCGCGCCAGGTGGGCAGGTCGAGGCAGCGGACGGTGCCGGAGAGCTCGGCGTGCTGCGGGATGACGTTGGGGGCGTGGCCGGCCTCGATGCGGCCCCAGGTGACCGAGAGCCCGGAACGGGCGTCGACGCGGCGGGCCAGCACGGCGGGCACGTCGGTGGCGACGCGGGCGGCGGCGGTGACGAGGTCGGTGGTGAGGTGCGGGCGGGCGGTGTGGCCGCCGGGGCCGTCGAGGGTGACTTCGAGGCGGTCGCAGGCGGAGGTGATGGCGCCCACCCGGAGCCCGATCTTCCCGGCGTCCACCCGGGGGTCGCAGTGGACGGCGATGATCCGGCCGACGCCGTCCAGGACGCCCGCTTCCACGGCGTCGGCGGCGCCGCCGGGGAGGACTTCCTCGGCGGGTTGGAAGATCAGCCGCACGGCGTGGGGCAGGAGGCCCTGCCGGTCGAGCTCGGCGAGGACCAGGCCGGCGCCGAGGACGGTGGTGGTGTGGACGTCGTGCCCGCAGGCGTGGGCGCGGTTGGCCACGGTGGAGCGGTAGGCGACGGTCTTGACGTCGGGGATGGGCAGCGCGTCGAGGTCGGCGCGGATCGCCAGCATGAGTCGGCCGCGGTGCCGGGTGCCGATGTCGCAGACGAGCCCCGTGCCGGCCGGGAGGACCTTCGGCGCGAGACCGGCCGCCTCCAGACGGGCCTTGAGCGCGGCGGTCGTACGGAACTCCTGGTTCCCGAGCTCGGGGTGCATGTGCAAGTCCCTGCGGAAGTCGATCAGTTCGGCGCGCAGGGCTTCGGACAGCGTTCCGGGCAGGGTGACGGAGCCTGGCTCACGGGACTTCAACTGGTTCACCCTTTGAAGGGTAAGGCCGCGAGGAGGTCAACTGCCCGTTGATCACGAAAAGTTCAGCCCGTTAGGGGAAAGAATCTCGGTTTGCCCGGCATGAAGGCCCTTCCATGTGGGTACGCTCAGCCGAATTCGAGCCGGTCGGTGGAGGACACCGCGCGGGCCGTCAGCCGGTCGACCTCGTGGGCGGCCGTGCCCGTCACGACGGACAGGAAGCCCTGGGCGCGCGGCGAGGCGCTCGCCCGCAGCCACTCGGGCGCGATCTCGCACACGGCGACCCTCACCCCCGTACCGGCGAGGGCCAGCGGCAGGGTGTGCACGACCGTGGACGGGAAGCTGACGACCGTGCGCCCGATGGGTCCGCGCCGGGCGATCAGCTCCAGGGGCAGGTCGGGGCGGACCACCTGGAGACCCGTCTCGACGGCGATCCGGTGCAGCTTCTCGGCGCTCTCCCTGCGGTGCGCAAAGTAGCGGGTAGCGCCGTGGGTGCCGGCCAGCTCGCCCACGACCCGGGCGTAGTGGTCGGCGTCGACCACACCCGTCTCGACCAGCGAGGTGCCCACCAGGTCGGCGCCGCGGGTGAGCAGCGGCGGCCCGAAGCGGGACCGGGTCCAGGCGAACGAGTTCTCCGTGACCGTGAGGGTGTCCGGGGCCTCGACGGGCAGCGAGGTGAAGATCTCGACCGTACGGCCCCGGGCCGGGGCGAGCCGGCGGCGGGCCAGCGAGGTCACCGGGGCGAGCACCAGCTCGCGCGGGCCCAGGTTCCCCTTGCGGTGCCAGCGCACCAGGCGCTCGCCGCGGCCGAGCTGGGCGGCGAACTCCATGGTGGCGGTGCCGTCGTCGACCACCGTCAGGTGGCGGGGGGCGAACAGGGACAGGAGCAGCTGGACGTACCGCGAGAACGGGTCGCCGATGATCACCCGCTCCGCCGAGCGCAGCGGCCCGGAGAGCTCCCGCAGGGTGCGCACGAGCGCCCCGCGGCCGCCGCGTGCCTCCTGCCAGCGGACGGTGAGCCCCTCGTCACGGGCCAGCTGCGCCATCCGGCGCAGCTGGCCACGCGACATGGGGTCGGTCGGCGAGAGCACGACGACCGTGAGGGGTGCGGTGGCGTCCGCGAGGCCACCGGTCGACGGGGCACCGGGCTCCGCGGGGACCGGGAGGCCGGGCCCGGCAGGGGCGCCGTCCGTGGCGCCCGTCCGTTCCGGCTCGGCCGGACGGGTGCCCGCCACGGCCTTCTGCGCGTGCGTCCATTCCAGGACGTTGAGGAGCTGGACCGGGCTCTCGACGAACGCCAGCTGCCCGGTCATGCGGCGACGAGCCCCTGGACCCGGCGGAGCTTCTTCATGGGGCCGAGCTCGGACTCGTAGACTTTCTTGACGCCGTCGCCGAGGGCCGTCTCGATGGTGCGGATGTCGCGGACGAGGCGCTGGAGGCCCTGCGGCTCGACGGAGGCGGCCTGGTCGGAGCCCCACATGGCGCGGTCGAGGGTGATGTGGCGCTCGACGAAGGTGGCGCCGAGGGCGACGGCGGCGAGGGTGGTCTGGAGGCCGGTCTCGTGGCCGGAGTAGCCGATCGGGACGTTCGGGTACTCCTCCTGGAGCGTCTGGATGACGCGGAGGTTGAGCTCCTCGGCCTTGGCCGGGTAGGTCGAGGTGGCGTGGCAGAGCAGGATGTTGTCCGAGCCGAGGACCTCGACGGCGTGGCGGATCTGCTTCGGGGTGGACATGCCGGTGGAGAGGATGACCGTGCGGCCGGTGGCGCGCAGGGCGCGGAGCAGCTCGTCGTCGGTGAGGGACGCGGAGGCGACCTTGTGGGCGGGGACGTCGAACTTCTCCAGGAAGGCGACGGCCTCGGTGTCCCACGGGGAGGCGAACCAGTCGATGCCCCGCTTGCGGCAGTGCTCGTCGATGGCGCGGTACTCGTCCTCGCCGAACTCCACGCGGTGGCGGTAGTCGATGTACGTCATGCGGCCCCAGGGGGTGTCCCGCTCGATGTCCCACTGGTCGCGCGGGGTGCAGATCTCCGGGGTGCGCTTCTGGAACTTGACGGCGTCGCAGCCGGCGTCGGCGGCGACGTCGATCAGCGCGAGGGCGTTGTCGAGCTCGCCGTTGTGGTTGATGCCGATCTCGCCGGTGACGTAGACGGAGTGGCCGGGGCCGGCGGTCTTCTCGCCGAAGGTGCGCAGTCGGGTGTTCATGGTGCCGTTCCTTACGAGTCGGTGGTGGTGCGTGCGGGGGTGTCGAGCTCGGGTCCGAGGAGCCACGCGGCGATCTCGCGGATCGCTCCGGAGCCGCCGGGGGTGACGGTGACCGCGCGGGCCGCGGCCCGTACGGAGTCGTGGGCACTGCTCACGGCGACGGGCCAGCCGACGAGGCGGAAGCAGGGCAGGTCGTTGACGTCGTTGCCGGCGTAGAGGACGCGCTGGGGGTCGATGCCCTCGGCGTCGCACCACTCCTTGAGGGCCCGGTCCTTGCGGTCGATGCCGTGCAGGACGGGGATCCTGAGCTTGCGGGCGCGGGCGGCGACGACGGCGTTCTGTTCGGTGGAGAGGATGAGGACGGGGAGTCCCGCGCGGCGCAGGGCGGCGATGCCGAGGCCGTCGCCGCGGTGGGCGGAGACGAACTCGCGGCCCTCGGCGTCGAGGTGGACCCGGTCGTCGGTCTGGGTGCCGTCGAAGTCGAGGACGACGGCGTCGACGTCGGCGAAGCCCGGGGTGGCGGGTTCGTCGAGGAGCGGCGCGAGGGCCTTGGCGCGGGCGAGGTCGTGGGGGTCGTCGATCTCCAGGACCCGGGCGGGGTCGGTGACGACGAGCGCGGTGCGGCCGAAGAAGCGGTGCCGGTGGGTACGGAAGCCGGTGGCGTCCATGGCGTAGACGGCGCCGGTCTCCAGGTACTCGGGCTCCCGGTCCTGGCGGCGGGGGCGGTGCGCCTTGTCGTGGTTGACGCCGGTGGCCCCGGTCGCGCCGTCCCGGGGGTCACGCCAGAGGAAGCCGTGCGAGGGGGCGGCCGTGAACGCGGTGTCGGCGGCGCCCGAGGTGATCCGCCGGGCGGTCTCGGCGACTTCGGCGGAGGTGAGGAAGGGGCTGGTGCACTGGACGAGGAGGACGACGTCGGCCGGTCGGCCGTGGGTGGCCTCGAAGGCGTCCATGGCGTGCAGGACGGCCGCCTCGCTGGTGGCGGTGTCGCCGGCGATCTCGGCGGGGCGGTGGACGGCCTCGGCGCCGGCGGTGCGGGCCGCCGCGGCGATGGCGGGGTCGTCGGTGGAGACCACGACGTGGGTGACCGGGTGGGCGCCGAGGCAGGCGCGGACGGCGCGGGCCACCAGGGGGACTCCGGCCACCGTGGCGAGGTTCTTGGCGGGGACGCCCTTGGAGCCGCCCCGGGCGGGGACGACGGCGAGCACGGTGGGGGCGTTCGGCGGGGGTGTCGTGGGCATCAGAGTTCTCCGAGGCGGCGGATGACGGGGGCGATGCGCTGCACGCCGTGGCGGTACGCGCCCCGCGCGGCCTCCCGGACGATCCGGCGCGGTCCGCTCTCGCGGGGCTCCGGCGCGGTGACGTCCAGGCGGTGGCGGGCGAGGATCCCGGGCAGGTAGCCGGGGGCCGACTCCGCGGTGTAGTAGGGGGTGATCGGGGGCCGCGCGGGCAGGGCGAGGAGTTCGGCGACCCGCTCGCGGGCGGCGTCGAAGGCCTGCTCGTACGGGGTGTCGGAGGCCACGCCCTGCCGGGCGAGCCAGGTTTCGTCGGGGGCCGGGGTGAGCCCCTTGTCGAGCCGGTCGAAGGAGGTCAGCAGGCCGGAGCCGACGAAGTGGTGGTTGCCGAGCGCCTCGCGGACCCCGAGGTCGGTGAGGATCGCGGTGGGGATCCGCCGGTGGAGGGCTTCGAGTGCGGCCGTGGAGGAGACCGTGACCAGGAGGTCGGTGCGGTCGAGGACCTCGCCCATGTGCCCGTAGACGAGGCGGAAGTTGGCGGGCGGGTCGAGTGCGCGGACCAGCTTCTGGTAGGGGAACTCCTCCAGGTGCGTGGTGTGTTCGCCGGGCTTGGAGCGGAGCTTGAGGAGCACCTCGCGACCGGGGTGGAGGCGTGCGTGGTCGATCAACCGCCGCAGGACGTAGGTGCGTTCGGCCCGGGTGGCGGGGACGGACGGCTGGGCGGCGAAGACCAGGGTGTCGCGGCCCGCCTCGGGGGCGTACGGGGCGCCGCCGAGGAAGGGCAGCGCGGCCTCGACGACCGGGTCGGCCGAGGCTCCGACGCCCGCGTAGACGGTACGGAAGCGTTCCGCGTCGTGCCGGGAGTTGGCGAGGACGACGTCGGCGCCGTGGCGCAGCAGGAGGCCGTCGGTCAGCTTCTCGTAGACGACGCCGACGTAGCCGGTGACGATCACCGGGCGCCGCTCGAGGGCCAGGTCGGCCAAGCCCTGGAGGACGGCCCGGACGGTGCCGCCGACGAGGGAGAGGACGACGAGGTCGTATCCCTCGCCGCGCTTCTCCGCGTCCCGTACCGCGCGCAGGAACTCGGCGCCCGTCACCTCGCGCGGGGCGTCCTTGGACACCCCGGTCTCGGCGAGCTGGCGCGCGGTGGGCGTGGCCCGTCCGCGCAGGACGAAACCGGTGGGTTCGGCTGTCGCCGTCGTGATGCGGCGCGCGGTGAGGGCGCCCCATTTCCACCGGGTGTCGGAGTCGGCGAGCACGGCGACCCGTACCGCTTCTCGGTTGCTTCCTTGCACGCCGAGGACGCTAGAAGGGCATTCCGCTTTCCGTCCCAACTGGGCCGCAACAAAGGGTGAACAGAGCCTCTCCGACTTCTGAAGCGGCCCGGTTTCCGGTCATCGGGGAGCCGGATTCCGATGTCGGTAAAGGCGGTTAATCCGTCCGCCGCCCGGTGTTCACCGGACATCCGCCCGCCGGTCGGTGGGAATGCCGGGTCGGCGCCTAACGTCGGCCGCGTGGTCAAGCTCTCCGTCGTCGTGCCGTTCTTCAACGTGCAGACATACGCCCCCGACACCCTGACGAGCCTGCGTGCCAACGCGCGGGAGGACTTCGAGTTCCTGCTGGTCGACGACTGCTCGTCGGACAGGACCCCGGAGCTCCTCGAACGGGCCGCGCGCGAGCTGCCGGGCGCCGTCGTGCTCCGGCACGAGCGGAACGAGGGCCTCGCCACGGCCCGCAACACCGGTCTCGACGCGGCCCGGGGCGAGTACGTCGCCTTCCTCGACGGGGACGACTGGCTGGCCCCCGGCCACTACGACCGGCTGGTCGCCGCCGCCGAGGAACTGGGGTGCGACTTCCTCCGCACCGACCACGTCTCCGTCACCGGCCGCACCCGCGCGGTGCGGCGGGCGCCGGTCGCCCGGCGCGGCGAGGTGCTGTCCCCGCGGGACGCGATCCTGCCGGCCCATCGGACGACCTCCGTCGACTACCCGTACGCCTGGGCGGGGATCTACCACCGGCGGCTCCTCGACCGGGGCCTGCTGCACTTCACGCACGGGCTGCGGACCGCCGAGGACCGGCCGTGGATCTGGCGGCTGCACCGCGAGGCGGAATCGTTCGCCGCGATCGGCGAACTCGGAGTTTTCTACCGGCGGGGTGTTTCGACCTCGCTCACCCAGATCGGTGATGTACGACAATTGGATTTCATCCGCGCATTCGACCAGGTGATCGAGGAAACGGCGAAGGACCGGGACGCCGACGCGCTTCTTCCGAAAGCCGTGCGCACGTATTGTGCGGTGATTTCCCATCACATCGGGTCGATCGAACGGTTCGAGCCGGAGGTGGCACGGCAGCTCAGGGCGATGAGCGCGGGCGCGCTGCGGCGGATGCCGCAGGACGTCCTCGACGAGGTCCTGCCGGCGATGGGCCCGGACCGGGCCGCGACCCTGCGCAGGCTGCGCCGCCGACGCCCGGCCCCGCCACCCGGCCCGACACCGGACACCGGCGCGGGCACGGCCACCGGCGCGGATGCGGCCTCCGGCGCCGGTGCGGCTTCCTCGGCGGGGGTGGCGGTGTGAGCGGCACCCTGACGCGTCCGCGGGCCATGCCCCGCCCGACCACGCAGATCTTCTGCGCCTCGACGCTCTACGGCGTGGTGACGCTCGCCGCCGCGCTCGACAGCGGCTGCTTCGGGCCCGCCGACCGGCGGATCCTCCTCGTCACCAACAACGCGGCCGTGCCGGAGACGACCCCCGCCCTGGACGAGGCCGAGGGCTTCGCACGGCTGCGCGGCCACTTCGACGACGTCCTCTCCTGGAACGAGGCGATCTCCCCGCTCCACCCCGCCGGCTGGACGCCCCGCGCGAGCGACCTGCCGCTCCTCCAGCGCCATCTGCGGCGGCTGTGGGGGCTCGGCGACGACCGGATCGAGCTGGCCCTGGAGTCCCTCCAGGTGACGCCCGCGCTCGCCATCGCCCAGCTGCTGCCCGACGCGCCGATCACCGTGTACGCGGACGGCCTGATGAGCTACGGACCGACCCGCAACAAGATCGACCCGCTGATCGGCGGCCGGGTGGACCGGCTGCTCCACCTGGACCTCGTGCCGGGGCTCGCGCCGCTGCTGCTGGCCGAGTTCGGGGCGGTGGCGGAGACCGTACCGACGGAGGCGTTCACGAAGTGCGTCGAGGAGCTGGCGGGAGCCGCTCCCGGGCCCGCCACCGGGGACGACGGGCCGGCGCTGCTGCTCGGCCAGTACCTGGCGGCGCTCGACCTGCTGACCGTCGCCGAGGAGGAGGAGCTGCACCTGCGGATGGTCCGGGGCGCCGTCGCCCGCGGCCACCGGAGGCTCGTCTTCAAGCCGCACCCGACGGCCCCGGACGCCTGGTCGCGGACGCTGGTGCGCGCGGCGGAGGAGCTCGGCGCCGAACTGACCGTCGAGCACCGGCCCGTGCTCGCCGAGGTGCTCTACCGCGAGCTGCGGCCCGCGCTCGTCGTCGGCTGCTTCTCCACCGCGCTCCTCACCGCGCACACCTTCTACGGGCTGCCGGTCGCCCGGGTCGGCACGCGCACCCTGCTCGCGCGGCTCACCCCGTACCAGAACAGCAACCGGGTCCCCCTGACCGTGGTCGACACGGTCGTCCCGCCGCTGGAGCCGGAGGAGGGCGACGACGCCGAGGTCGGTACGGAGCAGCTGAACGACCTGGTCGCGGCGGTCGGCTTCGCCATGCAGCCGAAGATCCGGCCGGAGCTGCGGGAGGCGGCGGTACGGCACCTGTCGGGTCCGCTCGCCGCACCCACCCGGCACCACTTCACCCGCCGCCGCCTCACCGTCCTCGGCCTCCCCGGCGGCCTCCCCCTCCCCCGGCACCCCAAGGTCCGCCGGCTCGCCCGGCGCGCGCTGCGCCTGCGCAAGGCGCTGAAGCGGTAGGTCCGGGCGAGGCGGGGGGGATCAGGCGCGGCGGACCGGCTCCTGGAGTTCGGTCACCCACCGCGCCTGGTCCTCCGGGCACTCCAGGTACAGCTCGCGGGCGTACCCGGCGGAGGCGTAACCGTTGGTGTCGATCCAGGCGGCCAGGGTCTGCGCGGTCGGCAGGATCGCGTCCATCGACCCGCGGTGGACGATGGTGGCCGCCTCCTCGATGCCGGGCAGGACGAGCACCTCGACGCCCTCGACGGCGGTGCCCTCGGGGACGGTCGTCCCGGCGTGCACGACGACCGAGCCGTCCCCCGCGCCCGCGTCCTCGTAGTAGGCGATGCCCGGGCCGAAGCCGGTGACGCCCGCGGCCGCGAGGCGGCCGCACAGCTCGTCGTACAGCGGTCCGATGACCGGGGTGATGTCCTGCGGGCCGAAGCTCGCGGCGACCGCGCTCAGCTCGGCGATCCGGACGGCGGGGATCTTCTTGACGACGACGTCCTGAGTGGACATGCGTCCCTCGCTCTCGATGGCTCGGAGCCGCGCGCCGACCTGGGCGAGCCGGGCCCGCGCCTCCGTCACGGCCGATTCCAGCTCGGCCTGGCGCAGGCGCAGCATCCCCCGCAGCTCGTGCGCGTCGACCTGCTCGTCGAGGATGGCCCCCACCTGTTCGAGGGTGAAGCCGAGGTCCTTGAGCGCGATGACGCGGTTGAGCCGGGCGAGCTGGTCCGCCGTGTAGTGGCGGTAGCCCGTGAAGGGGTCGACCCGGGCCGGGTGCAGCAGTCCGATGGCGTCGTAGTGACGCAGCATCCTGACCGACACCCGCCCGTGCCGGGCGAAGTCTCCGATGGTGAACATGACGACTCCTACGGAACGCCCTCACACGGTGTCAGGGTCAAACGTCAGACGGCGCTGCTGAGCGAGAGCTTCGCGGCGAAGCCGAGGAAGAGCGCGCCGGCCGCCGACGTCGCGCCCGCGGAGAGGCGCTTGCGGCGGCGGAAGGCGGCCGCGAGCCGGGTGCCGCCGAAGATCAGGGCCGTCAGGTAGAGGAAGCTGCCGATCTGCAGGATCGAGCCGAGGACGAGGAACGAGAACGCCGGGTAGGCGTAGCCGGGGTCCACGAACTGCACGAAGAAGGAGATCAGGAAGAGGATCGCCTTGGGGTTGAAGAGGCTGATGAGCAGCGCGCGGCGGTACGGGTTCTCGCCGCCGACCACGGCCGGGGACTCCTCGGTCTCCGCGGCGGCCGCCTCGCCCCGGGAGCGCCACATGCTCCACGCGGCGCGCAGCATCCCGATCGCCATCCAGGTGAGGTAGCCGGCGCCCGCGTACTTGACGATCGTGAAGAGGAGCGGGGTCGTCTGGAGCAGCGAGGCGGCGCCGAGCGCGGCCAGCGTCATCAGGATCGCGTCGCCGGTGAACACCCCGGCGGCGGCCTTGTATCCGGTCCGGGTGCCCTTGCGGGCGGCCACGGACAGCACGTAGAGCGAGTTCGGCCCCGGGAGGAGGACGATGAGGACGACGCCCGCGAGATAGGTCGACAGATCGGTGACACCCAGCATGGGCGGAGTGTCGCACACATATACGACACTCCGCTGTGACCTGCGTCTATGGGGGACGGTGCCGGCTCAGAACGCGTCGGTGGGGACGTACGTGCCCCAGACCCCGCGCAGCGCGTCGCAGACCTCGCCGATGGTGGCGCGCGCCTTGAGGGCGTCCTTCATCGGGTACAGGACGTTGTCCGTTCCCTCCGCGGCCTTCTTCAGCGCGGTGAGCGCCGCGTCGACCGCCGGCTGGTCGCGCTCGGCGCGCAGCCTCGCGAGCCGGTCGGCCTGCTGGGCCTCGATCGCGGGGTCGACGCGCAGCGGCTCGTACGGCTCCTCGACGTCGATCGTGTAGCGGTTGACGCCCACGACGACCCGCTCGCCGCTGTCGGTCTCCTGGGCGATCCGGTAGGCGGAGCGCTCGATCTCGTTCTTCTGGAAGCCGCGCTCGATCGCGCTGACCGCGCCGCCCATGTCCTCGACCCTGGCCATCAGTTCCAGGGCCGCGGCCTCGACGTCGTCGGTCATCTTCTCGACGACGTAGCTGCCGGCGAACGGGTCGACGGTGGCGGTGACGTCCGTCTCGTACGCGAGGACCTGCTGGGTGCGCAGGGCGAGGCGGGCGGACTTGTCCGTCGGCAGGGCGATGGCCTCGTCGAAGGAGTTGGTGTGCAGCGACTGCGTGCCGCCGAGGACGGCCGCGAGGCCCTGGACGGCGACCCGTACGAGGTTGACCTCGGGCTGCTGGGCGGTGAGCTGGACGCCCGCGGTCTGGGTGTGGAAGCGGAGCATGAGGGACTTGGGGTTCGTCGCGCCGAACTCGTCCTTCATCACCCGCGCCCAGATGCGGCGGGCGGCGCGGAACTTCGCCACCTCCTCCAGGATCGTGGTGCGGGCCACGAAGAAGAAGGAGAGCCGCGGCGCGAAGTCGTCGACGTCCATGCCGGCGGCGACCGCGGTCCGGACGTACTCGATGCCGTCGGCGAGGGTGAACGCGATCTCCTGCGCGGGCGAGGCGCCGGCCTCGGCCATGTGGTAGCCGGAGATCGAGATGGTGTTCCACTTCGGGATCTCGGCCCGGCAGTACTTGAAGATGTCCGCGATCAGCCGCAGCGAGGGCTTCGGCGGGAAGATGTACGTGCCGCGGGCGATGTACTCCTTCAGCACGTCGTTCTGGATGGTGCCCGTCAGCCGGTCCGCCGGGACGCCCTGCTCCTCGCCGACGAGTTGGTAGAGGAGCAGCAGGAGGGCTCCGGGGGCGTTGATCGTCATCGACGTGGAGACCTTGTCCAGCGGGATCCCGTCGAACAGGACGCGCATGTCGTCGATCGAGTCGATGGCGACGCCGACCTTGCCGACCTCGCCGTGCGCGATCGGGGCGTCGGAGTCGTGGCCCATCTGGGTCGGCAGGTCGAAGGCGACCGACAGGCCCATGGTGCCGTTGGCGATGAGCTGCTTGTAGCGGGCGTTGGACTCGACGGCGGTGCCGAAGCCCGCGTACTGGCGCATGGTCCAGGGCCGGCCGGTGTACATCGACGGGTACACGCCGCGGGTGAAGGGGTACGCGCCGGGCTCGCCCAGCTTCCGGTCGGGATCCCATCCGTCCAGGGCGTCCGGTCCGTAGACCGGCTCGATCGGCAGCCCCGACTCAGACTCGCGCGCCATGCGTTGTGCCTTCCGATAGACCTGCTACTCAGCGGTACGGACCCTCGCGACGGACTGTAGCGGCGGGCGTGCGGGCCATGGAGGGCAGCACGCTGGGACCTTCCTCACAGCATGCGCGGTTCGTGCCCCGGGGGCGCAACCGCACACGCGCGGGATGCATCCCTAGGTACACACGACTAGTCACGGGGGAAACAATGAAGAGGTCTTCGTCCGTCATAGGCAGAACCGCCGTGCGCGGCACCGTCCTGCGCAGGGTGGCGCTGGCAGCGGCGGCGGTGGCACTCGCAGCGGGCTGTACGCCCGACGCGGTCGGCGGCGGCGGCACAGGTACCGCGGGTCCGACGCGGGCGCCCGCACCGACGTCGGCCACGCCCGGGACCGCGCCACCGGCGTCCTCCCCCGGCACGGACGGCAAGCCGCCGTCGCCCGGCGCCACACCCTCCACCGGCACGCCCGCGCCCAAGCCCCTCATGGGCGACGGCGACGAGAACGAGCAGGTCCGCGAGCTCCAGGCGCGGCTGCGGCAGCTCGACTTCTTCGACCGCGCCCCGACGGGGTTCTACGGGAAGATGACCGCGGGCGCGGTCGAGAGGTTCCAGAAGCGGCGGGGCCTGCCGGAGACGGGGTCGGTCGACGAGGCGACCTGGCAGCGGCTGGTCTCGCTGACCCGGAAGCCGACGGCCGACGAGCTGAAGCCCGCCACCACCAACAAGCTGGACACTCCGGACCCGCGGTGCATGACCGGCCGGGTGCTGTGCATCAGCAAGGAGAGCCGGACCCTCGCCTGGATGATCGACGGCAAGGTCGTCTCGTCCATGGACGTCCGCTTCGGTTCGGAGAACACCCCGACCCGGGAGGGCACCTTCAGCGTCGGCTGGAAGGCCCGCACGTGGACCTCGACGATCTACCACACGCCCATGCCGTACGCGATGTTCTTCAGCGGCGGCCAGGCCGTGCACTACTCGGCGGACTTCGCGGCCCGCGGCTACGGCGGCGCCTCGCACGGCTGCGTGAACGTCCGGGACCGGGCGAAGCTCTCGGCCCTCTTCGACGCGGTGAAGGTCGGCGACAAGGTCGTCGTCCACTGGTAGCCCAGCGGGAGGAAGAAGGGGCGCGGGTGGGACCGGGGGAACGTGTCCCACCCGCGCCGGGTGCGCGGAGCCGTAGGTACGGGGGGAACCCCGGCTCACTGCGCGGCCGATGACCAGTCGGCACATTCCATACTGCGCCGACGGGCCGAGAAGTGTTACACCGGCAGCGGGACGCGTGTCTCGGCGGTGATTCCGACGGGGGTTCCGGCCGTGATCGCGGCCGTGGTCCCGGCGCCGGCTCCGGCCGGATCATCGACGGACAGGGCGGCCGAGAGCCGGACGGAGTCGCGGCCGCCACCGCCGCCGTTCCGGGCGTCGCCGGACCCGCCGGAGTCGTTCCCGTCGCGGCCGTTCCCGTCGCCGCCTGTGTCGCCTGAGCCGCCTCGGTCCTCGTCCTTGGTGTCGCCGTCGGACGTGTCCTTGGTGCCGCCCTTGGGCGTGTCGGCGCCGTCGGAGGTGCCGGTGCCGCCGGCGAGGATCCGGTCGCAGTAGCGGCGGAGGGTGTCACCGCTCCGCAGGTCCCGGGTGAGCCGCTCGCGGGAGGCGGTGTCGAGCCTTCCGGCCCGGTAGTCCTGGCAGGCCTTGAACGTCTTGCTCCGGACGTCGGTGGTGCCGGTGGTGCCGGTGGTACCGGTGTCGCCCTTGCCACTCGAACCCGTGTCCGTGGTGGTCCCGCCGGGCTCCGGAGTGGACGTGCCGTGTCCGTCCGGGCCCTGGGTGGAGGGTGCGGTGGTGGTACCGGCGGACGGGGACGCGCCGGGCGTGCCGTCGCCGCCGCCCGGTCCGCTCGGGGGCGCCTCGGGGTCCTGGCGTATGCCGGGCTCCTTCGAGGCGAGCGGGTCCGGGGACTCGCCCGCGGCCACGGAGCTGGCGGGCGCGGGGCCCACCAGGGGCAGGACGCCGGTGCCGGCGGCGACGGCGACGCCGCCGACCGTGACGGCGGCGACCGCGGCGGCCAGCCCGTAGCGCAGGGAGCGTCCCCAGCGGCGCGCCGGTGCGGTGACGGGGGCGAGCCGCACCCGGCCGAGCTCGACGCGGTCGGCCGCTCCGGCG